>NZ_JARIEF010000005.1 GCF_029266915.1 Tissierella sp.
GATGGATCTATTATTTGTGTGGTTCAAGGTCCAAAGGACATAATAGCTATGGAAAGATCAAGAGATTATAAAGGTCTTTACCATGTGCTACATGGTGTAATATCTCCGATGGATAATATAGGACCTAATGAAATAAAGACTAAAGAACTTTTAAGTAGACTAAGTGATGGTGTGGTTGAAGAAGTAATAATAGCAACTAATCCAACAGTTGAAGGAGAGGCTACAGGACTATATTTAGCAAGGCTTATTAAACCATTAGGAGTAAAGGTTACCAGAATTGCACATGGAATACCAGTAGGTGGAGACCTTGAATACTTTGATGAAGTAACCTTAAGTAAGGCTATGGAAAATAGAAGAGAGTTATAATAAAAATAGAAAGTAGTATATACTGAGAAATCTGTATATACTACTTTTTTTCTTTCTATTATGTTAAAAAATATATATTATTAAAAAGATAAATCTATCATTTTCGATACTGCAAACTTCCATCTTCTTTCAATTTACCATCACAAGCTTGTATTTCTTTTCTAAAGTTCTTTTGTGTAGGCGTCAAATTTATTCCCCTTTTATTAAGCGTATTTTATTATATAAATTTGCTTCAATTATATCACATAAAAAAAGATGAATTGTTAACTTATCTTAATAAAATCAATTGCAAATCTTAGATTAAATATTTAATAAAGAAAATTTTGGAACCAGTAATTTTCCTAGTTCATACAAGTCTAGCGATAGGGTTCCTACAGGTCCTGTAGCAATAGCTATAATAATACAAAACCTATAAATATTAATATCAAACCAGTAAGATATTATATATTGTTTAAAATTTTTTATTATCTTACTATTTTTTGTTTTTATTTTTAAAAAGAAGTAATTTATGATAAAATGAATATAGAATATTGTGAAAAATATAAATATAGGAGAAAAACTATGATAATAGGAATACCTAAGGAAGTTAAACCAAATGAATATAGAGTAGCCTGCGGACCAAATGTTGTAAGAGAGATAATATCTCACGGTCATAGAGTGTTAATTGAAAAAGATGCCGGTCTTGGAAGTGGCTTTACAGATGAGGATTACCGGGAACAAGGCGGAGAAATATTGGATAGCTCAAAAGAGATATTTGAAAAAGCTGACCTGATCTATAAGGTAAAGGAAGTTTTCCCTGAAGAATTTGAACTTATGAGAGAGGATCAGATAATATTTACCTATATCCATTCCAATGCATTTAGATCGCAGACAGATGCTATGATAGAAAAGAAAATCATAGGAATAGCATATGAAGATGTAACAGATAAGGAGGGGGGATATCCGCTTTTAAAGCCTATGAGTATCCTAGCTGGTAAGGGAGGATTTCTTGCAGCCCTTCATTTTATGCAAAAGACAAACGGTGGTATGGGACTTTTACTATCTAGAACTGAGGGTATAAGGAGTCCGGAAATAACTATAATAGGCGCAGGAAGTGCAGGACTTGCAGCAGCAGATCTTGCATCATCTTTTGGAAATAAAGTTACAATTATAAACAGAACAATAGAGAGGATGGAAGAAGCTAAGAAAAACTTTCCTCAAAATGTGGAATTTTTATACTCAAATAGAAACAATCTTGAAATGTGCTTAAAAAGATCAGATGTAGTTATAAACTGTGTAATGTGGCCTAAAATTAGAAAGGATCATTTAATAAGCAGGGATATGCTAAAGATCATGAAGAAAGGTTCTCTTATAGTTGATGTATCATGCGATGAGGCAGGAGCTATAGAAACATCCCTTGCTACAAGTCATGATAATCCGATTTATGAAGTAGAGGGAATAAATCATTATTGCGTAGATAATATACCATCCGCATTTTCAAGAACTGCCACACAGCTCCTGGGAAGTGCGACTCTTCCCTATCTTTTGGAGATAGCAGATAAGGGAGTAGAAAAGGCTTTAAAAGAAAATGAATATTTAAGAAGAGGTTTATCATTTTATAAGGGACAACTTACTTTAGAAGAAACAGGCCTAAAGCAAGATAGGAAATATACAAGTCCTGAGGAAGTGTTGGCCTTGACCAATAATTAAAATAAATAGATCTGAGAAAATAAAGGTATCTTGGAGGATTAAACTTCTATGATACCTTTATTTTAAAGTTTTTTTGAAAAAATATCCCTATAGGGAAGTATTAAACTTGTATGGATAATTAATTATTTTATAATAGTAAAATAATTAATATATGATAAACTACAATATAATACTTTAAGTAAAAGGCAAATACATAAATAGGAAAGGTGATAATCATTATAAATACAATATTATTTGATTTGGATGGAACACTATTATCAATGGATACGGAAGTTTTTATTAAAAGATATTTTAAAGAATTAGCTATAAAACTCCATGGTTACTTAACTCCCGAGGAAGTGAGTACAAATCTTTGGAACTCTACTAAGTATATGATGGCAAATCTAGAAGAAGAAAAAACTAACGAAGAGGCTTTTTATGAAGACTTTTATGAGAATATAGATCATAAACAAGAAGTTTTAAATCCTATACTTCAAGAATTTTATGAAAAAGATTTTAATAATGTAAGAGATGTAAGTCAGGAAAATAAGGATATGATAGAGGCGGTAAAAGGATTAAAAGAAAAGGGATACAATCTTGTAGTAGCTACGAATCCTCTTTTCCCAAGGGCAGCTATATTAAACAGAATAGACTGGGCGGGTCTTAATCATGAAGACTTTATATTTATAACAAGCTTTGAGCACATGCATTTTACAAAGCCCAATCTAAATTATTATAGGGAAATTCTAGAAAATATAGATAAAGAACCTAAAGAATGTATTATGGTTGGAAATGATGTAGGTGAAGATATGGTAGCAAAGGAATTAGGGATTAAAACTTACTTGATAGAAGATTTTATTATTGGTGAT
>NZ_JARIEF010000009.1 GCF_029266915.1 Tissierella sp.
TCAAACAAGCTAAAGAGTATTTAGCCTATTCATCATTTTCAAGAAGTGGATTGATAGGACAACTTGAATATAGTGGATTTAGTAATACAGAAGCAACTTATGCAGCAGATAAAGTAGGCCTTTAAGATAAAACTAAATATATTATAAAAAGCTATGATTATAATGAAATCATAGCTTTTTATAATTATAGATAATATTGAACAATGTTTTTCGCTTGTATTGGGTATAATATAAGTTGAAGATAAACTGTAAAGGAGTTTGATATATATGAACAAGTTAGGAAAAGAGAAGTCTCCATATTTACTTCAGCATAAAGATAATCCAGTAGCATGGAATGCATGGGGAAAGGAAGCTTTAGATAAAGCTCAAGAAGAAGGTAAATTACTCTTCATATCTATTGGATATTCGACTTGTCATTGGTGCCACGTGCTCAATAGGCAGTCTTTTAGCGACTTTGATGTAGCAGATGTTTTAAATGAAGGATTTATTCCTATAAAAGTTGATAGAGAAGAGAGACCTGATATAGATAAAGTGTATATGGAGTTTAGCCAAGCTATGAATGGCAATGGTGGTTGGCCACTAAATATTATAGCTACTCCCGATGGAAAGCCTTTAACTATATTTACCTATCTTCCTAAAGAAACTGTTGGAAGAAGAATAGGTATTATAGAATATTTAAAGAAAATAAATATTCTTTGGAGAGATAATAAAGAAGATCTTATAAGGGATTCAAATCTTATACTTGAAGAAGTTGAGAGTATCGCTAGTCATTATAATAAAGCGGATATAGCAGAAGGCATCAATGAAAAAGCTGTAAATGAGCTAGATGGAATATTTGATTCAGAAAATGGAGGTTTTGGAAAGAGTCCTAAATTTCCAATGCCCCAATATATTCTATATCTCTTGGGTCTTGCAGAACAAGGAAATGAAAGAGCTCTTGATATAGCAGAAATAACACTTATGAGTATGTATCAAGGTGGACTATTTGACCATATAGGATACGGGTTTTTTAGATATTCAGTTGATGAAAAATGGTTAGTGCCGCATTTTGAAAAGATGCTTTATGACAATGCACTCCTTGGAATTTGTTATACTAGAGCATATGAAATAACTGGAAAAGAAATCTATAAAGAAATAGCAGAAAAAACTTATGAATTTATAATAAGGGACTTCCTTTCTCCTGAAGGTGGATATTATTCTGCTCTTGATGCAGAGAGTGAAGGAGAGGAAGGCAAGTACTATTTATTTGATAAAGAAGAGATAATAGGTCTTCTTGATGAAGAGTGGGGCGAGTTATTTTCAGATGCCTATGATATAAGTAGTGAAGGTAACTTTGAAGGACAAAATATTCCAAACTTAATTGGGAAAGATGTAAACAAATTGGACAAAAGCTTAGAGAGCATGATTGATATGATTCAGACCTATAGGGAAACAAGAACTATGCCTCATAGAGATGAAAAGATTCTTACATCATGGAATGGACTGCTTATAGGAAGTCTTGCTTATGCAGGGAGAGTATTTAAAAACAATCTTTACATGAAAAGAGCAGTCGCAGCTGCAGACTTTTTAATAGAAAAAGCAGTAGATAAGGATTCAAATTTAAATGGAACATATGTAGGAGAAAGTTACAATTTAGGATATTTAGATGACTATGCATTCTTTGTTTATGGTTTATTAAATCTATATGAATATAATAAAGAAGACACTAAGTATCTTGACCAGGCTAAAAATTTGATGGATAAGGTATTTGATGAATTTGAAGATAAGGATGGCGAGGGAGGACTATACTTCTCAGGCAATAGATCTGAAAAACTAGTCTTAAGATTAAAAGATTATTATGATGGAGCAATTCCTTCTGGTATAGCTTTTATCTTGCTGGATCTTGTAAAATTACACAGAATTACCGAAGAGGAAGAGTATATGGAAAAGATAAAATCTCTATTTAATAGTTTTGGAGGAGATATAAATCAAAATCCTTTGGCATATCTTTACTCCTTGATAGCCTATAATAACTTTTTATAATAGTGATTGAATATATTTCCGGTAGAAGTTTAAACTTCTGCCGGATTTTAAAATTCAAGCTATATTGAAGAAGAGCAGGGAATAGTGTATTATAGAAAGAAGAAGATTGAATTTAGTTTTTCTACAAGGAGGAGATTATATGGAAAAAAAGACAGTATTTAGCGGTGTGCAGCCGTCAGGAGATTTAACTATTGGAAACTATATCGGGGCTATAAAAAGATGGGCCGCTCTGCAAGATGAGTACAATTGTTACTATGCTATAGTAGATCAGCATGCGATTACAGTGCCTCAAGATGCGCCAAAACTTAGAAAAAAAACACTTGATCTAATAGCGCTATATATGGCCTGCGGAATAGATCCTGAGCGATCAACTTTATTTATACAGTCGCATGTTCCCGAGCATGCTGAACTTGCTTGGGTATTAAATACAATAACATATATGGGGCAGCTTAATAGAATGACTCAGTTTAAAGATAAATCAAAAAAGTCTGATGAAAACTTAAATGCCGCTTTATTTACCTATCCTGTACTTATGGCAGCTGATATACTGCTTTATCAAACGGATCTTGTTCCTATTGGAGACGATCAAAAGCAGCATTTAGAACTTGCAAGAGATTTAGCTGAAAGATTTAACAACAGATACAGTGAAACATTTAAAGTTCCAGAGCCTTTTATAGGAGAATTTGGAGCTCGAATTAAGAGTCTTCAAAATCCGGATGCTAAGATGAGTAAGTCAGACGAAGATCAAAACGCATCTATCTTAATCTTGGATGATGAAGCGGCTATAAGAAGAAAGATAAAAAGATCAGTAACTGATTCTCTAGGAGAAGTAAATTATAGTGATGACCAGCCTGGGATTAAAAACTTACTTGATATACATTCTAGTTTTTCAGGAGAGAAAATAGAAGATATAGTTGCAAGGTATAAGGGAAGAGGTTATGGAGATTTTAAGAAAGATTTAGAAGAGGTAGTAGTGGAAGGACTAAAACCTATACAAGAAAGATTTAAGGAAATAAGAAATGATAAGGAATATTTAGAAGAAGTTTATAGAAAAGGTGCAGAGAAAGCTTCTAACGAGGCTAGGAAAACGCTTAGAAAAGTCTATAAGAAGGTAGGCTTCATAGCTAGATAGGAAAATTTAAACTTAATACGAAACTCTATATATTGTATGCTTTTGAAAAAGAGCTACACTATATAGAGTTTTTCTCTTGTGAATTGAAACAAAATATTGTATAATAATAAACATACTAAGAGAAAGAAAAAAGGAGTTGGTAACTATCAAAGTAATAAAAAGAGATAATAGGGAAACTGATTTTGAAAAAGAAAAGATTGTTTCTGCAATAGGAAAAGCTATGAGATATGGAAGTGGAAACTATGAACAAAATGTAGCTGAAACTATAGCAGCTGAAATTGAGCAGATCTGCCAAGTTACAAAGGTACTTAATATTTCACAGATTGAGGACATGGTTTATCATAAACTTATAGAAAACAATCATGTTGATACTGCAAAATCATATGAAGGTTATAGAGCAGTACAAGAACATAAAAGAGAGAAAAATACAACTGATGGAAGTATAATAGAACTTATAAATTTTACTAATGAAGATTTAATGAGAGAAAACTCAAATAAAGATGCAGTTCTTTCTTCAACTCAAAGAGATTTAATAGCAGGAGAAGTATCAAAAGATCTTTATACCAGAAAAGAACTTCCAGCTCACTTAGCTCAAGCTCATGATGAAGGATTGATTCATATTCATGATAGAGACTATTTACTGCAGAAGATGCATAACTGTACTATTGTAGATTTAGAAGATATGCTGGAAAATGGAACTGTTATAAATGCAAAACAAATCAGTAGCCCTAAATCATTCCAGGTAGCTTGTACTGTAACTACCCAGATAATAGCTCAAGTTTCAAGTTCACAATACGGTGGAGCTAGTATAAACGGTATAGACAGGATACTAGCACCATACGTTAGAAAGAGCTATCAGAAATACTATAGTGTACATGAAAAAAGATTTAATGATTTAAAACTAGATCAAGCCAGAGTAGAAGATATGTCTACCAAGTATGCATGGGAAGATGTAAAGAAAGAAGTAAAAGATGGAGTTCAAACCATGCAATACCAAATAAATACACTTAATTCAACAAATGGTTGTAATGGCTGTCTACAGTAGAAATTCTGTAGAGTATAAGATGGTGAACCTAGAAATCTAGGGTGTAGTATGAAGTATACTGCTAACGGTGAACGCTAAGGTTAAGAACTATGCCAATACCGTGCCAAGCTTAGAGGGAAACTTCTTTGAAGGTGTAACGACTAGAATAAACGACCTATAAATGGTTATGAAATTCGTACATTGCAGGTGAAAATCCTGTTTTGGAAGCGCTGTCTACCTAATTTATAGAATGATTCTATAAAATGGTAAAGAGATAGTCTAATTCTTATGGAAACATAAGACGGAGAATGCAATCTCCTTTTGTAACATTTTTACTTTATTTTGATCCAAATGATGAGTATGCTCTTGAAGCAGCTATAATTCAAGAAGAAATATTAAAACAAAGACTTGAGGGAATAGAAAATGAAGCTGGTGTTAAGATGCCAACATCTTTCCCAAAGCTTATATATGTACTTGATGAACACAATGTTGAAAAAGATAGTCCCTACTATTATTTAACAGAACTAAGCGCTAGGGCAAGTGCTAAAACTCTTATGCCAGACTATATATCTGCTAAGAGAATGCGTGAGCATTATGAAGGCAATGTTTTTGTTCCAATGGGTCAATAATCGGCCCATGTAAAACCTTGTGAACTGTTATATGCGTAACAGGTGTATACTCTACGAAAAAGGAACTTTAGGAAATGACTGTTAGAGAGTATGCTAACTGGGAAACCTCAGCACGTAAGGTGGTGGCAATCCAGTGCTAAGCTATAAAATCTTCATATTTAAAATGAAAAGGAAGGAGGGAAATTAAAATGATTGTATATAAAATAGTATGTAAAGTTAATGGGAAAATATATATAGGACAAACCAGTGAGACAAAAGAAAAAAGGTTTAAAAGACATATGGGATATCAAAAGAATGATAATGATACTAAATTTTATAGAGCTGTTAGAAAGCATGGAGTAGAAAATTTTTATATAATAGAATTAGATAATGCAGAAACACAGGAAGAATTAGATGAAAAAGAATTTTTTTGGATTAATAATCTAGACTCTATTAATTTAGGATATAATACAAAATCAACAAAAGGTAAATGTGGCGGGGATACTCTTACAAACCATCCAGATATAAAATCCATATGTAAGAAGATTAGTATTAGCAAAATGGGAGATAAAAATCCTATGAAAATATATGGTGGACTATTGGGATCAAGAAATGGTATGTATGGTAGGAAAGGAACCGAATCACCTAGTTCACGAAAGTGTGTTTCAATATCAGTCTCAACTGGAAAAGAGATATATTTTGACACTTTAACAGACTTAAAAGACCACTTTAATGTAACTACATTAGGAATGGTTTCATCAAGATGTAGCGGGAGAATAAAAGCACCCTATAAAGGATACTATTTTAAATACTATGAAGATCATATAGAAAGTCAATCGACTATCGAAAGCTAATAACACTAATGAGTGTTATAAATAAGATGTTTTAAAACATCGAAGTGAGTAGAGTACAGTAGGAGATGCACCTACTGGAAGCGCGAGGCATGATGAAGGATTGGAAATCCTGAGTGAAGATATAGTCAGAGCAATTAACCAGTGTAGAAATACACATATTGCTTGTGTAGAAGCTTCCTTTCTCCTTGGAAGGATAATGAAGGCAATTATAAATTTGATGGAAGATTTAACTTTGGGGTAGTTAGTGTTAACCTGCCAGACGTTGCACTTTCAGCTAAGGGGGATATTAATCTTTTCTGGAATATATTAAATGAAAGAGTTGCCCTAGTTAAAGAAATGGGACTTTTAAGATTTAACCAGCTTAAAGATACTCCTAGTGATGTAGCTCCTATTCTTTGGCAGCACGGTGCTATAGCCAGGCTTAAAAAGGGAGAAAAGATAGGAAAGCTATTCCAAGATGGTTACTCAACTTATTCACTAGGTTATGTTGGAATATATGAAACAGTTAAGATATTAACGGGAGACACTCATACAAGTGAAGAAGGATCTAAACTTGCACTTGATATTGTAACTCTCTTAAGAGAAAAGACAGATCAGTGGAAAGAAGAAACGGGCATTGGTTTTGCTCTATATGGCACTCCGAGTGAAAATATGGCGGGAAGACTTGCTGCTACTACTAAGAAAAGATTTGGATCTATAGAAGATATAACTGATAAGGGTTATTTTGTAAATAGCTATCATGTTGATATCAGAGAAGAGATAGATGCTTTTAGTAAGCTAAGCTTTGAATCACCATACCAAGTTCTTTCATCTGGTGGAACTATAACTTATGTTGAGATACCAAATTTACAAAACAATATAGAAGCAGTACTAGAAATTATGAAACACATCTACAATACAAATATATATGCAGAGATGAATACTAAAGCAGATCTATGCCATATATGTAATTTTGACGGAGAAATTATAATTAATGACAATCTAGAGTGGGAGTGTCCTCAGTGCCACAATAAAAACCAAGATGAAATGACAGTTGTAAGAAGAACTTGCGGCTATCTTGGTTCTAATTATTGGAGCGAAGGTAGGACTCGTGATATAAAAGATAGAGTTCTTCATCTATAGGAGCTGATTAGGATTAAATATGCGCAGATAAGAAAATATGATGTAGCAAACGGGTTAGGTGTTAGAACATCTATATTTGTAACGGGCTGTACTCACAAGTGTTACAATTGTTTTAACGAAGAATATCAAGACTTTGATCACGGAGAAACTTGGACAGATGAGCAAACAAATCAAATAATAAAAAATCTAAAGAATGATCATATCGCAGGACTTTCAATTCTAGGCGGAGAGCCAATGCAAAATGCTCCAGGTTTAATTTCGATGATAAAACGAGTTAAGGAACATTCAAATAAAGATATATGGCTTTGGAGTGGATACAGCTATGAAGATATATTAGAGGATCAAGATAGAAAATCTCTTTTAGAAGAACTAGATGTTTTAATAGATGGAAGATTTATAGAGAAGAAAAAAGATTTAACTCTTAAGTTTAGAGGAAGTTCAAATCAAAGAGTTATAGATGTTAAGAAAAGCTTATCGAGTGGAGAGATAGTTATCTTTGCGGGATAGATTTATATTATAAAGATAAAAGAATGATTTCAAATAGAGATCATTCTTTTTAATTAGAGAGAAGTAACAAATGAGATAAGTAGTTAAAATTATTGATATAAAATGATATACTAGTTGTAAGTTAATCAGTATAAATAGAATGAAAAAAACTAAGTTGATTAAAATTATCCGATCTAGAACTAGATTTATTGTTTCGCTTCAGTATAATTAAGTGCAATTAAATTATATATAAATTTATAAAGAAAGGTGATTTTATGCAAAACATAATGAAAATATTGTTTTATTTTATTGGTATTGTTTTAATATTAATTTTGTTTAGATATCGTTCTAAAAAATTCTCATTCCTTGAAGAAGAAAAAATAAAAGATTATCCTATAACGAGATATAAAATTGGTAGCCTTATCTTAACGCTTTGGATTGCCATAATTTTATTTGGAATGTTTCAGGAAATAGTACTTAAAAAAACCATAGATTCTAAAATCTTTTTAATACCTTTTATAATTTCTGTAATTTATGAATTGTTCGGAGCTACTCCTACGGTAACAAAATCAAGGTATAAGATAAATTTAACTTTAGATTTAATAAATGTAGCTTCACTTGGAATGGATTTGTTTGGTTCATGGGTTGGTAAATACGATGATGGTTTAATAATATATTTTTATTTAATAGATTATGATTCAATAAAAATATCTAAATGTTCAAAAGATGAAATTATTTTTTCAGGTATTACAAAACAAGAAACTATTCCAATCAATGTAACCTTGAAAAGCAAAAAAAGTATAAGTTATTTTTATCCTTTATTAAATGAGTTTGAAGTATTGCAATAATAATTAACGACGTATCCTTAATATTATGTGTAACTAAATATTATATATATCTAAATTCGACAACTTATTTGACAAATACCGATATTTAGAATTGGGATAAGAGTTTTATTTAATAATATAG
>NZ_JARIEF010000015.1 GCF_029266915.1 Tissierella sp.
TCTTTTACATTTTTACCGCTAGAGAGTTTACCATCTACATCAGTTCTGGTTAACTCGATTATTTCTACAAGTTTTTCTTGGAATAATTCTAAATTTACCTGCTTGCTCACACAAGCCATTTCTAGACTTATAGTTTTCCCAAGGCTAGCTAGCATAGCTGGGTTTGCAAATTGCTCAAAGCCTGCTTCAACGAAAATATCTATGGTCTCAGGATATTCCTGAGTTATATCATAAACTTTATCTTTTATATGGAAATATTTATTCATATTTATCTGTCTACCTCCTAGTAGGATTAACTTAAATTTCCTTGCTGCATGTATTTTTATGTATTTTTTATTCTTCTTTATTCCTTTTTTATTCCTTTAATTTCCTTATTTTTATAACTTCTTATCCAATATGCTTATTGTATCCTCTATAGAAGATTAAATCGGTAACACACGTTACAAACATATAAAAAGATTTAGATATTTAGAGAATCTAAATATATCTGTGATTTCTTGCATATATATTTTTATTTGGTGTATAATATACTATATGGTCTTTTTTAGACTAAGAGTTTTTTAAGATAAGGAGTGATAAGTTATGAACGACAAGACAACAGAAAATAGGCTAGGAACGGAACCTATCTTACCTCTTCTTATAAAATTATCTATACCATCAATTTTTTCGATGACTATACAGGCGCTGTATAATGTAGTAGATAGTATTTATGTAGGAAGATATAGTACAGATGGCCTATCAGCATTATCTCTTGCCTTTCCGCTGCAGATGTTTTTAATAGCGATCTCAGTAGGTACAGGTGTTGGAGCAAGTTCTCTTATATCCAGAATGCTGGGTAAGGGAGAAAAAGAAGGAGCATCCAGAGTTGCAGAGCATACGCTTGTATTATCAGTGTTTTACGGAATAATAATAGCATTTATAGGATTCTTTTTCTCAAATAACCTAATAGGTATATTTACAGATGATCCAGCTTTGCTTAAAATGGCATCTGAATATATAAGAATAATATTTATGGGATCAGCCTTTCTCTTTATTCCAGTTCTTTCAAGCGATATACTAAGAGGAGAAGGAAATACATTTGTTCCAATGATAGCCATGTTAATTGGTGCTATTATAAATATAATTCTGGACCCATTTTTGATTTTCGGAATAGGGCCATTTCCTGAACTTGGAGCAGCAGGAGCCGCTTATGCTACAGTTTTTAGTAGAATAATAAGTGGTATATATATTATTTATATGGTTATCAATAACGATAAAGATATAAAAGTAAACTTTAAAAAATTCGCCTTTAAATTTGAAATTGTAAGAGATATCTATAAAGTAGGTCTACCTGCTATGGTAATGCAGTTTTTAGGTAGCTTTATGGTCGCAGGACTTAACCTGATAGTTGGCTCTTATAATACAGATGCAATAGCGGTAATAGGAATTTACTTTAAATTGCAGAGTTTTGTATTCATGCCAGTTTTCGGATTAAACCAAGGATATATGCCGATAGTTGGATATAATTACGGCTTCAATAACCCCGATAGAATGAAGGAAACTATAAAGTATGGCCTCATAACGGGAGGAGTTATTACGACACTTGGCTTCGTAGCTTTTCAATTGTTTCCAGAACAGTTGGTTAGACTCTTTAGCAGTGACCCTGAACTTGTACCGCTTGGAATAAAAGCATTAAAGACCATAAGTCTTGCATTTCCAGTTATAGGTATTTCAATAGTAGCTTCAACAACTTTCCAGGCAATAGGAAAGGGAGTTATCAGCCTTGTAATTTCATTTATGAGACAGATAATAGTTCTTCTTCCGGCAGCTTATTTCTTAGCTAAAGCTGGTGGAGTAGATCTTATGTGGTATGCTTTCCCAATTGCAGAGGTTGCATCCGCATTAATTCTTTCTACATTGTTTATAAGAACCTTTAGAAAGGTCTTTAAAGATATGAGGGCTAAAAATAAAGAGGCTATACAATAGAAGCAATATAATCTAATAGAAAAATAAAAAAGGTGAATTCCATTTGGAGTTCACCTTTTCTTTTTTGCCTCTAGCAATATAGTTCTATTATATTTACTAGATGCTCTCTTACTCATTGTATTAGTCATATAGTTTCTATCTCTATCTCTATCTCTATCTCTATCTCTATATATTATAGATAGAGATCACATTTTTAAATCTTAAAGTTTTTATTTGCTTTCTTCCGCTTCTATCTCATCTGTTAATTTTACTATCTCATCTATAATGTTTCCAATGTGTTCTATAGTGTTTAATAATGGCTGATCTGTAGTTATATCTACTCCTGCCATTTGAGCTAGTTCTACGGGCGTTTTAGTTCCTCCTGCTTTTAGAACCTCTTTCCAGTCTTCAAGTGCTTGCTCGTCTCCGTCTATAACTCTTTTACTTACTTCCGTAGCAACGGTTAAGCCGGCGCTATAAGTGTAAGGATATAGTCCCATATAGTAATGAGGTTGTCTCATCCAAGTAAGTTCTGCCCCTTTATTTATCTCAACTGTATCTCCCCAGAATTTCTCTAGGGTAGCTTTCTTAAGTTCATTAAGTTTGTTAGCATGAACCCCTTCTCCCTTGTCTACCATCTTATAAACTTCTCTTTGGTAATGAGCCTCTAGTAGATGGGTTACAAAGTTATGATAATAAGTTCTAGAGATCATAGATGAAAGTACCCATCTCTTCATTCTCTTATCATCAGTACCCTTCATTAAATGGTTGGCCATAAGCATTTCATTCATGGTTGAAGGCGCTTCTATAAAGTAGGTTGAAGCTCTAGTATCAAATATATTTTGGTTTTTCTGAGCTAGGTAGAAGTGTCCTGCATGACCTAGTTCATGAGCTAGGACAAATACTTCTCTCATCTTGTGAGTCCAGGAAATCAAGATAAATGGATGGGCTCCATAAGGACTTGAACAAAATGCTCCCGTTGATTTCCCCTTGTTTTGAACAAAGTCTATCCATCTTTCATCATAAGCTCGGTCCAAAACTTCTGAATATTCTTCTCCTAGGACTCCAAGAGCACCCTTTATATATTCTTTAGATTCCTCTACGCTTATATCGGGTTCAAAGTCTGGATCTACATCTATTTTAAGATCTGCAAAAGTCATGTTTTCTATGCCGTGAAGCCTTTGAAGAAGTTTGGCATATTTTCTCATATGAGGCGCTAGATGCTCCATAATAAGGTCTATCTGCCTGTCATAAAGTTCTCTTTCTACTTCTTGAGGAAATAACAGGCTATCTATTACACTGTCAAAGCCTCTTAAGTCTGCCATAGTTTTTTCTTTCTGAACCTGAGCATTATAAGTTCCGCCTATGGTGTGCTGATACTCTGCCAGTTTTTCTGAGAAAACTCTAAAAGCTTCACGGCGAATCTCAGTATTATCGCTATATTCCCACTCTCCTTCAAAGTTTACAAAGCTAAGAGGATAGTCTTTTCCATCAACTGTAAATGTACCAAAATCCATATCTCCAAGTTTTGCTTTATTGTAGATAGAATAAGGTGCATCTAGTGCATTGGAAAGACTTGAAAGAGTCTTTTCTACTTCGGGGGAAAGCGCATATTCTTTTGATCTCATTATATCTTTTAACATTCCAGCATTTTTATCAGAAGCTTCAATAGCCTCTTCTATAACAGCGCCGTCAGCCTGGATTATTTCAGATTCAACAAAGCTAAGTCTACTGCCAAAACTTGACGCTATGTTGCTTAGTTTCATCTGTCTTTCTTGATTTACTTCATTAGTCTGGTCTTCGGAAACATTTAAAGAAGCAAAAGTAAATACTAGTACTGCCCCTTCCTGTGCTTCTCTTAACTTATCAAGACATTTATTTATGCTCTTGGCTGAGTTTAGATTGCCCTTAAACTCTTCTTCTATCTCTTTTGAAAGTTCTACTATTTTTTCAAGTGAAGCCGTATATTCTTCTTCCGTTTTAAATATAGCTGAAAGATCCCATGTCAGGCTCTTATCTACATCTTTTCTATCTAATATTGCCATAAACTATCACTCCTTTTAAAATCAATAGTATCTTTAGATCTTATTTAATGTTTTATCTTTACTGTATAATATAATTACATCTTCTTATAATTTGTATATCTTTTTATAGTTATCTATATACTTTATTTTCTTAAAACTTACTATCATCTATCCCGTCTAACCACTCTTTTAAAGGTCCAACTGTTCTTTTTATAGTTCCATCTACAAAAGGATTATCTAATTTTGCTAGGTCTACAAGATCTAAGAAACTCTTGCTTCCACCAGCTTTACAAAGTCTTAGATAATCTTCCCAGGCCTGCTTCTTATCTTCTTGATTCTTTATCCAGAACTGGAAGGCGCAAACTTGAGCTAGTGTATAGTCAATATAGTAGAATGGACTGGAGAATATATGCCCTTGCTTAAACCAATAAGTTCCACTATTTAAAAAGTCGTTTTCTTCATAATCACGTGATGGAAGATATTTTTTCTCGATTTCTCTCCACTTAGACTTTCTCTCATCTGGACTTGCATCTGGGTTTTCGTATACAAAGTGCTGGAATTCATCTACTGATACTCCATAAGGAATAAAGCTAATAGCTCCAGCTAGATGGCTAAATTTATATTTATCTACCTCATCTTCAAAGAAAAGTTCCATCCAAGGCCAAGTTAAAAACTCCATGCTCATGGAGTGGATTTCACAGGCTTCCAGGGTTGGAAATTTATATTCGGGTAGTTCAAATCCCATACTCATAAAAACTTGAAAAGCGTGTCCTGCTTCATGGGTTAAAACATCTATATCTCCTGAAGTTCCGTTAAAGTTTGAAAATATAAAGGGTGACTCGTAGTCTGGAATTATAGTACAATATCCTCCCGCCATTTTTCCTTCTTTACTCATAAGATCAAGAAGCTCTTTATCTCTCATAAATGAGAAGAACCTATCTGTCTCTGGTGAAAGTTCCCTGTACATAGTATTTCCATGGTCAAGTATCCATTCTTCATCTCCCTTTGGAGTTGCGTTTCCGCTAGTATATTCAAGCGGCTCATCATAATACTTCATAGCTTCCATGCCCAGTCTTTTAGCCTGTCTATCTCCTAGTTCATTTACTACCGGAACAAGGTCTTCTAAGACTTGATCTCTATAGTTTTTAACCATTTCCGCGTCATAGTCAGATCTGCCCAGACGTTTATAACCCATCTCAACATAGTTTTTAAAGCCAAGAGTTTTAGCCATCTTGTCTCTTACCTTAACTAGTTCATCATAAATTCTATCAAATTCTTCTTCATTATCCTCGAAGAAAGACCAAAGAGTTTCTGATGCTTCTTTTCTAACCGATCTATCTTTAGATTCTAAAAAAGGTCTCATATCACTTAAATTTCTAATCTTTCCTTGAAAGTCTAACTTAGCTGATGCTATAAGCTTGTTATATTCAGTTACCAGCTTGTTTTCCTTTACCAGATCTTCCATTATTTCAGGTGAGAAAGTTTCAAGTTCCAGATCTGCCAGGTCAAATACCTGACTGCCCCAAGTCTTCTCCAGTTCTTCTCTGAATTCTGAGTTTACCAGTTCCTTATAAAATTTAGAAGTAAGCTCTGAGAACTTTGGACTGTTTTCATCTATAAAATTATTTTCTTTTTCATAAAATTCATCCCGTGTATCTATCGAATGTCTTATGCTTACCAGTGAAGCCATTGTTTCGATATTATTTCTTATCTTGTTTATTTTTCTTATTACTTCATTTTGCGCTTCTACATTTTCAGCATCTTTAAATTCTTCTATAAGTGTTTCAAAGCGTTTACTCAAACTCTCTAAGTCAGGTCTTTCGTATTTATAATCTTTAAATTTTATCATAAATTCACTCCTTAAAAGTTATTCGTGTCTCTAATAATAATTATATCATAATATTGAAACAATTTCCCTTTATTAGAAAGTTTTTTTACGGGTAGATGTCAATATGATGAATAAATGCAAGAAACTAAAAAACTTGCATCAGTTTATGAAGTAGAGAGTGTTCCGACCTTTATAGTTGATGATAAGAACAAGGTTACCAACTTAAAAGAATACAAGGAATTTAAAAAAGATCTAATGAAGAAATAAAAATTATCTTAAATAAATAGACTACCATTAAGCTCCTCCCTATGATATAATATCTTGATTATATAATAGAAGAGGAGTTTTTAGATTTGATTAGTGTAAATAATTTAAGTTTAAGTTTTGGCGGTCAAAAACTTTTTGATGACGTTAATTTAATGTTCACTCCAGGCAACTGCTACGGAGTAATAGGCGCAAACGGCGCAGGTAAGAGTACTTTTTTAAATATTCTTACAGGAAAAATAGAACCAAATACAGGAAATATTTCAATAGATAAAGAAGCACGTATGAGTGTACTTAATCAGGACCACTTTGAGTTTGATGATGTAAAAGTTCTAGAAACAGTTATTATGGGAAATAAAAGATTATTTGAAATAATGCTGGAAAAAGATGCTATATACGCAAAAGAAGATTTTTCAGATGCAGATGGTATAAAAGCATCAGAACTTGAAGCAGAATTTGCAGAAATGGATGGCTGGAGCTCTGAGTCTGAAGCTTCGTCCCTTCTTCAAGGTCTTGGAATAGCAGTGGATCTTCATGAAAAGCTTATGAGAGAACTTACTGGAAATGAAAAGATTAAAGTGCTTCTTGCTCAAGCTCTTTTTGGTAAACC
The DNA here is from genome assembly GCF_029266915.1 of Tissierella sp. Classification (GTDB taxonomy): domain Bacteria; phylum Bacillota; class Clostridia; order Tissierellales; family Tissierellaceae; genus Tissierella_A. The sequence continues at coordinate 6,671 of NZ_JARIEF010000015.1, forward strand.
AGACATCCTTATCCTGGATGAGCCTACAAACCATTTAGATGTAAAGAGCATAAGATGGCTACAAAACTTCCTGGGTGATTTTTCTGGTACAGTTATCGTAGTTTCACACGATAGATTCTTCTTAAATGAAGTTTGTACTCATATGGTAGATATAGACTACAGAAAAATTAAAATGTTCTCGGGAAACTATGACTTCTGGTATGAATCAAGCCAGTTAGCTGCGAGATTAGCAAAAGATCAAAACAAGAAAAAAGAAGATAAAGTAAAAGATTTACAGGCCTTTATTACAAGATTCTCTGCAAATGCTTCTAAATCTAAGCAAGCAACCAGCAGAAAAAAATTACTTGAGAAAATTACTTTAGATGATATCCAGCCTTCAACTAGAAGATATCCCTTTGTAGGCTTTAACATGGAAAGAGAAGTAGGAAACGAAATCTTAAATGTTGAAAACCTTTCAAAAGAGATTGACGGAGTAAAAGTATTAGATAATATTTCTTTTAGAGTAAATAAGGGCGATAAAATAGCTTTTATAGGTGATGAGTTAGCTATAAGCGCTTTGTTTGATATTATCTACGGAGAAGATACTCAAGACAGCGGAGAGTTTAAATGGGGACAAACTATAACAAATTCTTACTTCCCAAAAGATAACTCCCATCTCTTTAATGATGTAGACCTAAATCTTATAGACTGGTTAAGACAGTTCTCAGAAGAGCAATCAGAAATATATATAAGAGGCTTCTTAGGTAGGATGCTTTTCTCTGGAGAAGAAACCCTTAAAGAAGTTAAGGTTCTTTCAGGTGGAGAAAAGGTAAGATGTATGCTTTCAAGAATGATGCTTAAAGAAGCAAACACACTTATTCTGGATCAGCCTACAAATCACCTGGATCTTGAGAGTATAACTGCAGTAAACAACGGTCTTAAGGATTATAAGAGCAATATTCTATTTGCTTCTCATGACCATGAGTTTATAAATACAATAGCAAACCGAATAATAGAAATAAACGGAGACCAAGTTAGGGACTTATCTGACAGCTACGAAGCTTTCATAGATAAATACTATAGCTAGAAA
>NZ_JARIEF010000044.1 GCF_029266915.1 Tissierella sp.
TCCCCCTGTTTTGTTTTTATAATTATTATACTATAAAAGCCACTCTTGAACTAATAAATAATCTTTTAAAACTATATATTTTTATGAAACTTAAGTTTATCTGACTTTAGTTTACTTCTTTAAATAAAAAACAAGAAAATAGAATATCTCTATCTTCTTGTTTTTATAGAAGTCTTTAATATTTTTCAAATAAATATTTTAATATATCACGTCTTGAAATTATACCTATAACGCTTCCCTCTCTATTTACAACTGGCAGTCTTTTAACTCTTTTTTCTACCAATATAGATGCTGCCTCCTCTACCTCTTTATCAGAATCTATGGTATATACATCTTTAGTCATAATCTCACTTGCTATGCTTCCCATTGTCTTTTTTATCTGCCTACTGAATTCTTTTGGGCTTTCAAGGTAAAATATCCCACCTAAAACTTCTAAGGCTGCAGGCCCTTTTACTTTTGAAGCCCGTCTTATAAGATCTCCCTCTGTAACCATTCCAACTACTCTTCCCAGATCATCTAAAACCGGCATACCACTAAGATTGTGTTCTATAAGTAAATCTGCACACATACCAACTGTATCTGTTTCTCTAACTGATATAACATCTTTTGTCATAATATCACTAATGTACATATATAGTCCTCCTCTTTACACTTTGCTGTTATATATAGATAATACCCAAAATAGGACTATAACAACACATATAAGACTTATGGGTCAAATCTATTTAACTGTCCCTATATTTATTCATCTTAATTGCATCTTTTACTTCAAGTCCTCTCTCTCCTGATAGAGATTCTAGATGATGCGTAAATTCATGGAAAAGAGTATCCTCCAGTCTCTTATATAAGTCTTCTTTAGATATTCCCTTATAAATTCTTTTAAAAGATCCGTAATATATCTTTATATTTCTGCCAGTAAAACTAGTAGAATATTCTCCCATTATTATTAAATCATCTTGTCTACTTTCAGGATGAATTTTAACCTGGGGCAGAATCACTACACCTTCATTAAGCTTTTTAAAAAACTCCTTGGGTACTGTTTCAATAACTAGCTCTAGTATCTCTTGAAATTCATCTATACTTGGAAAATCATCCATTTTTTCACCTCTATCAGAAAGGATATTATTATATTTATATTTTAAAATTATTACTTAGTACTTTAAAATGTTGGGTATAGGCTGATTATAAGATTAAATAAAAATTAAATTTAAATTTCTAAATTTAATATATCATATAAAGAGAGGATGTTCTATGAATAAAAAAGTTATTATAGACGATAAGATGCAAAAAGGACACTATTTTTTAACTGAAAAAATAGGTGAAAACTTTCATCATGAATTTAAACCAGAGCTCTCTCCCAAGGAATTATTAGCCCTTGGAATATTTGGCGGAAAATATATGACAGATTGTACTGATGAGTTTCCAGACGATTGGTTCAAAACAGCTAAACTCTCTCCAGAGAGATCAGATATCGATTTGAACTATTATAAGGTTGATGCATCTCTTCCCCTTAAGCACTGGGAAGAAAAAGGCTGGATAAATGAAAATGATCCCAGAGGATGGTTTCAATGGTATTGCAGATATTATTATGGTAGGAGGTTGGATGGGGAAGATATGCGTCAAATAAAAAGGTGGAGAGCTATGAAGAGGCATGTTGGAGCTGTTAAAAAGAATTGTAAAAACAAGGATCAAGCTTGCAGAAAAAAACAAAGACAAGCACTTCTACACTGGGCATATGACAGTCGAGAGATGTAAAAAGCTCTATATAAATTAAGTATAGAGCTTTTAAACATGCCATACCAGGCTTTCTTCTAAACTTTTTAAGAGTAGTTCTACTATCATAGCTAGTAAAGTAACTGGTATGGCTCCCTCTAGAATCAGTACCATGTCAAATGTCCTGACACCGTTGACAACTAATACGCCAAGACCGCCCGCTCCAACTGCTGCAACTAGTGTTGCCGCGCTTATATTTATTACAAGAGCTGTTCTTATTCCTCCAAGTATTACATTTAAAGCAAGTGGTAGCTTTATCTTGATATAAATTTCAAACTCAGTCATACCCATGCCTTTTGCGGCATCTACTATATCTTTTGGAACCTCTTCTATGCCAATAACTACATTATAAACAATAGGCATAAGAGCATATATTACTAGAGCTATCAATGCTCCTTCTAATCCATATCCAAGTATTGGAACTGTCAAAGCCAATAAGGCCGGAGATGGAAAAGCCTGACCTAGATTCACTAGCTTTAAAAGTACTTGTTTGAAATCCTCTCCATAACTTGTAGTTACAAATAGTCCTAAAACAAGTCCTATGCTAACTGCAATCAAACTAGATAAAATGGATATCCATACATGTTCCATAAAATATACTCTTAAAAGTGTACGTGAACCTTGACTGCTCTTAGATGGAAAATATCTATATAAAAAACTCTCAAATCTATTTGAATATATAACTAAAAGTAGAAGCATGACGGTTAAAATACCAGCAAAAATTAATCTAGTCTTATTAATCTTCATGGATATCGCTCCTAGCTAGGACTAAAATCTTCTCCCAAGAAATACTTCCATTTTTAAGTGCTGCCCTTTCTTTTCCCTTTGAAAGCATGTAGGTCAGAGCATCTCTTAAAGTAGAATCTTCAGCTAAGGGCTCTTGATCTATAATTATATCTTCTGCATAATCTTTGGCCATTTTTCTTGAAAGCACAGTTAAGATGCCTTCTCCCTTAAAAAAACTTCGCACAAAATCATTCTCCGGTTCTAGTACTATTTTTTCAGGTCTATCAACTTGAACGACCTCCCCCTTATTCATCAAACAAATTCTATCTCCTAAAATAATAGCTTCATCTATATCGTGAGTTACAAATACTACTGTTTTTCCAAGGCTCCTCTGAATCTCTTTAAATTCTTTTTGCAACCTCAACCTATTGATAGGGTCTACTGCCCCAAAGGGCTCGTCCATAAGGAGTATATGAGGATCTGATGCAATAGCTCTTGCAACTCCAATCCTCTGAGCCTCACCTCCAGAGAGCTGAGATGGCAGCTTATATTTATATTTCTGTGGCTCCAGTCCCACAAGGTTTAGCATCTCATCTACTCTCTTATCTATTCGATTATCTTCCCATTTTAAAAGATGAGGAACCGTTGCAATATTTTTTTTTACATTCATATGGGGAAACAAGCCAGTACTTTGTATTACATAGCCTATAGATCGTCTTAGATCTTCATCTTTTATGGTGCTTATGCTTTTTCCTTCTACTTCTATATCTCCTTCACTTATTGGAATCATCTTATTTATAAGTCTTAAGAGTGTAGATTTTCCGCAACCCGATGGCCCCAAAATCACTAGAAACTCACCTTCTTTAACAAAGAGGGAAAGGGATTTAATAGCAGTAAAATCGCCATATCTTTTTGTAACCCTATCTATCTTAATCATAAGTAACCCTCCTTATCATCTTTTCAAAGTATTTTAGGATATAGTCCAATAAAATTGTAAAAACTACTATAGGAAGCACTCCTAGCAAGATTAAATCTGGCGAAGCCTCACCTAGGCCTAAAAATACAAAGCTTCCCATTCCTCCACCTCCGACAAGTCCTGCAAGAACCGCTCCTCCTATAGTTTGAATAAATGCAATTCTTATGCCTGTAAATATTACTGGAAAAGCAAGAGGCAGTTCTATTTGCTTTAAAATTTGACTTCGACTCATTCCCATTCCTCTTGCCGCTTCTATTGCAGCTTTATCTACTGAATAAAAACCTGTTAGAGTATTTCTTCCAATAGGAAGGAGTGTATAGAGGGTGAGGGCAACAAATGCTGGAGCCCATCCAATTCCACTTACTCCTAGAACATCAAAAAATGGTAATTTCCCAAGATTTGATAGGGGTACCAGGAGTATTCCAAATAAGGAAAGGCTGGGTATAGTTTCAATTATACTAAGGGGAAGCATAATCTTTCCTTCCAGTTTTTTCTTAGAGTAGGCTAAAAATCCAAGAGGTACGGCTATTAGTGTGCCGCTTATAACTGAAGCAAATGTAAGTCCTGCATGAATTTTAAGATTATCATAAAATTGTGATTTTTTAATAGCATATTCTTTAATTATAGATAAGCTATTAAATCCTCCGCTTATAAATAAATAATATAGCATCAAAGCTATAGCAGAAAACCCTATAATTTTAAGTGCTTTATGGTTTTTAATCCGAGGTGTATATATAGCAAAGAGTAGATAAATAACTAATATTTGAAGGTAAAAGCTAGCTGAGAGACTTATTCTAGATGAAAGATTTACTTCTACAAATGATGATGAATTTACTTTCAAACCCCAAAACAATGATATTATTAATGAAGAGCTAGCTAGGAATATAAATCTATTTTTACCATTTTTTTTATAAAAAGAAGCTATCGCTAAAGATATCCATAATGATAAAACAAATAAGCCAAATAAACCCAGGAAAGAAAATCCTGAGTATTTAAGTCCTGCTTCAATTCTATTTGGTTTAACTTCTACTAAGGCTAGGAAAATAAAAGCTGCTGCTCCTGTAGAAGATAAGAGGAGCAGTGTTTTATCCTGTAATTTTATCATAAGTTCACCTGCTATTTATTTTATTATACCTTCTTGACTTAGATGCTCTTTAGCTACATCTTTTGGTGATAAACCATCTACAATTACTTTTTTATTCATCTCCTGTAAGTTTTCCAGCGTTAAACTTTTAAATACACCTTCTATAATTCCTTCTATTTCTGGATATTTCTCTAATATCTCTTCTCTAACTATGGCTGAAGGTTCAAAGACGGGAGGAATAGAAAGAGGATCATCTAACACAAGCATATCCAAGTCTGCTAAAGAGCCATCCGTACCGTATACAAGAGCTACATTTACTCCGTCAGTACCATTTGCAAGAGCGCTTATAGTTTCAGCTGTATTTCCATGAGGAAGCATTATAAGTTGATCTGGATTTAATTTAAAGCCATAACCCTCCTCCATACCTAATAGTCCCATGGTTTTCTCTGCAAACAATTGACTGGTTATAAACTTTACATCTTTTCCACTGTTTACATAATCCGCAAAATCTTCTAGACTTTTAAGATTGTTTGCTTCTGCAAATTCTCTCTTTACAGCCAACATTTCAGTATTATTAGCATTTGCAGGAGCCATCCAAATTAATCCATTATTTTCTTTATCATAAGCCTTTATTGAATCATAACCTTTCTCGCTATCCCTCCAAATTTCTTCTTTGAAACCTTCTGAATAGTATTGACCATTTCCAGTATAGTCTACTCCAATATGGATTTCCCCTTCTAAGATTGCCTTTCTGTTGACATCTGGTGTTCCAAACTGGACCTTGTCTGTAATTTTATATCCTGCTTCTTCTAGTGACAAGAGTATCATATTACCTAAAATCCCACCTTCAGTATCTACAAAAGACCCTACTACTATAGGATCGTCTTGGTTTATTGATTCTTTCTTATTATCTGATGAACCACACCCAGCTAAAATTGAGAGCATTAAGATTAAGGATAATACATATAAAGCTACTTTATTTTTTTTCATATTAAACCTCCATTTCTAATTATAACAAGTGATCTATATTACTATTTAATTATTACAAGCATACTTCAATATTAAAACTATTATTTATCTCTTTGCAGTATTCAGCTTTTGCAAAACTTCATCCCTTCTACTGCCTAAGAAAAACTTACTCCAATCTCCTTTGCTTTTATAAAGATTCAATAGTATATATAAACTAGCCGTTAAAAATCCAAAGAAGACCATAAGGATCAAGAGTACTACAATCAACAATGGGCTCTTTTCTCTAAATAAAATCCAAGTTGAAAATATAGCTATGCCAGAAAATAAATCTACCAAGGACATTATCCCCCAATTGTTCTTTAGTAGGGCTGATCCTTCAACTCCAAAATCTCCATTTAAAAACACATTACCTAGTGATATAAGCATTGCTATAGCACATATATAAGCGACAATTTTTACTGTTTTCATTTGCAGCTCCTTTCCCTTTTAATAGATTTACATATATTGCAAACTTTTACTAAAGAACCTTCCATAATATACCTCTTTTCAAATTATCTTTTATTTAATCTCTTATTTATTACCCAATAATGAGAATATTCTACATATTATAAAGATAAAAAGCTAGCAAATGTAATGGATAAATTATATAAAATAATATTTGAACAAATTTGTTTTTAGTTCCAAGTTCTTCATTATAAAAATATATTAGAAACAAGGCAAAAATAGAATATTGTTGAGTAAAACTCAGTGATAGATTTATCAAAAACATAATTGCTGCCATTTTAAATATTCTTTCATTCTTTTCCATACTTCTAGTGAAATAAAAAAATAATATATATCCAATTCCAATAAAGCTATAATCTACAGAAAGTATTAAAGCTACAAACATTCCAATTAGCATAAAAAATAGCTTTTGATTATTTTCCTTTGCAACTTGATCTATAAAATACATGGTTACAAGACCTATAAAAAGAGTAAAGAATATATTTTGATTCATAAATTCTAATCTTCCTCTAAAGGCTAGATCATATGGCAATTCTGAGATGAAGGCAAATACTATAAGTCTTATACCATACTTCTTAACATTCTTTGTATGAAAATATCCTTCCACAAGTAAAAATGCATAAATAGGAAATGCTAGTCTGCCTATTATTCTGTAGAGTGAAACTCCACTTTTAAATATAGCTCCATAATGATCTATAATCATACTCATAAGTGCGATTAGTTTCAATATAAATACGTTCATAATTTCCTCCTCTCTTTGTATAAACTTATACTTATTATATCCTAAGATAATAAGTATACTAGAATTTATTCTTTTTAAATTATTAAATTTATTTAAATCTTCAAGCTACTATACTTCTTCACTAATCAGCTTAATTGTGATATGATTTCTAACATACTACACAGTAAAAGGAGCTTAATATGAAACTAGTTAAAGACAAAAGGAGTATTTTAGCAGATTTTTCTTTAGTTTTAGTCGCAATTATCTGGGGCAGCGGATTTATTTTTATGAAAAACACCTTAGAATACTTAGACCCTGTACATATTATTAGTCTTAGATTTATTATTTCTTTTATAGTAATGGCTTTAATCTTTTTTAAAAAGCTTAAAACTATAAGCCTTAGAGATTTAAAGGCAGGAGCTATTATTGGTTTATTTCTATTTGCGGCATTTTTATCACAAACAGTAGGGCTGCAATATACCACTGTTAGTAATCAAGCATTTATAACTGCAAGTAATGTTGTTTTAGTTCCCTATCTATATTGGTTTATAAGTAAAAACAAACCAAAAACAAGTGAGATAATGGCCGTTATACTCTGTTTTATAGGTATTGGTATATTGAGCATAGAAAAGGGATTTAATATAGGTTTAGGAGATGGTCTTACTATGATATGTGCTGTCTTTTTCGCCTGTCACATAGTTTCCATAGGTCTTTATTCAAAAAAACATGATCCCATAGTACTTATAATAATACAATTTGGAGTAGCCGGTATTCTATGCCTATTAACAGCCTTTATAATGAAAACACCTTTTAAACCTATGACAGAGGAAGTTACATTTTCAATACTATATATGTCTCTTGTAGGTACTATACTTGCTTTTGGAATACAAAACATAGCACAAAAATATACGTCATCAACGCATGCGGCCCTTATTTTAAGTACAGAATCAGTTTTTGGAAGCTTGTTTGCTATATTTTTGTTAGGTGAAAAGTTGACAATAAAGCTTATAATAGGATCTCTCTTAGTTCTTATATCTATAATAATAGCAGAAGCTCCAACTAGAGAAACAAAACTCAATAAGAAGCATTTAAATCTATAGACTAGATTGTATCGAGTAAAAAAAGACAGGAATTCCTGTCTTTTTTTTACTTGATTTTATTATTTTCCTCGATTAATCATTACAGTAAATTATATTCCTAATTGCCTATTCCTTGCGGATTCATCTCCTGCCATCTCCAGGAGTCCCTGCACATTTGGCTAATATCTTTTTCAGCCTTCCAACCTAATTCTCGATTTGCCTTATCTGCATTCGCAAAACTTATATCTATGTCTCCAAATCTTCTATCAACTATTTTATAAGGAATCTTTATTCCACTAGCTTCTTCAAAACTATTAACAACATCCAATACACTGTATCCTTTTCCAGTCCCAATATTATATACTCCTATACCTGAATTTTTAAATAATTTTTCCAGTGCTTTTACATGTGCTTTTGCCAGGTCCACAACATGAATATAATCCCTTACCCCAGTTCCGTCATGAGTATTATAATCGTCGCCATATATACTTAATCTCTCCAGTTTTCCGATCGCTACTTGAGTTATATAGGGCATCAGATTGTTTGGAATGTTCTTTGGATCTTCACCTATTCTTCCGCTAGTATGAGCACCTATAGGATTAAAATATCTTAATATTGATATGCTCCAGTCCTTACTAGAGTTATATAAATCCATCGCAATGTTTTCTAACATCAACTTTGTCCTCCCATAGGGATTAATAGGTTCGAGATACATCTCTTCTGTTACAGGAGATATATTGTCCGTTCCATAAACAGTTGCAGATGAACTTACTACCAGTAGTTTTACCTTATATTTTTCCATGATTTTAAAAAGGCTCAAAGCTCCTGATACATTATTTTCATAATAGTCTATGGGGTTGCTTATTGATTCGTTAACTGATTTGTATCCTGCTAAATGTATTACACCTTCTATACTATTTTCTAGAAAGATCTTATCTAATTCTTCTCTATCTAGTAAATCTATCTTATAAAATTGAACCTCTTTTTTACCCAATTCTTTTATTCTCTCCAATACTTCTATGCTGCTATTTGAAAGATTATCTGCTATTACCACTTCATAGCCTTCATTTAAAAGTTCTACACATATATGCGATCCTATATATCCAGCTCCTCCAGTTACTAATATTGACATGGCTTCCAACCTCCTCTACTGTCTGCAAATTTCTTAAAGTTTTATTCATAGTAGGTCATTTTAGTAAATATTCTGTAGTCTACATCTTCTAAAGTTTTCAATAATAAAACTCCTCCATAGCTCATTGATAAAAAGGCTGCAATTGATAAACCAAATCCGTAAGTCATCTCTCCCACAAAAATAGTTATACTTGTAAAAATAACTGTAAAGGAAAAAAACATTAAGGCTATTTTAAAGGCATCTTCTTGATTGTCAAAATAAAGTAATACTGTTATCAATATAAATGTCATATAAGTAAAAAAATATCCTATAGCTAGTAATACAAATAGTTTTATAGTCATACTATCATAGCCTATATTGGCTAATATTATATTCCCCCCTATCATTACTGAGAGAACTGTTATAATAAGCTGCAATTTTACTATTAATGATAACTGATTTCGAAGTACTAAAACCATACTTTTTTTAGTATTTTTTATATCTCTAAATGTTCCACCATTTAATATAGCCTGACCAAACTCTTTATATTTTTCATAAAATGAAGTCTCGGTCTTGACAACAAAGACAACCAGCGAAGGTATTATGGTAATTACTGCATAAAATGTTGCTGTATCGTAGGCAGGAGCAATAAGGTATGTTCCCATAGCCTTTACTGACAAGTCTGACCACAGCCAGAATATTATATTATGTCCGAACAATCCTCCTGTAAATAGAAGATTTATAAAAAATAACAAGGGCATCTTTTTTACATACTTAATAAATTCAAAGGTTTTATCTGTAATCACATTAAAGAATTTCTTTATAACAACTAATAGAAAAAATATATTTACAAAATATCCAATTGTTAGCCCCAGCATCATGGAAGTGAGGATTTCTAAGCCTAGTGATTTTAGAACCATACCAATGACTATTGTAGTGACTAGTCCAAGTGCAAAAGATAGAGCAACTTTTTTGTAGTCCTTAACTGCCGATATATACACCATTAAAATGTTAATTATTGAGAGTTCAATAAATATCATATATGAAAACAATTTAAATACAACAGGAAGTGGTGAATAAATATAAAATATAAAACCAGCGACAGCTCCTGTGCCAACACAAATTGCTATAGAACCTATCATAGAAGCTAATATGTTTTTAGTATTATTAATATAGATCTTATCTGAAGCATATCTTGATATTATCATTACTATTCCACTTACATTGAGCAGAGAAAATATATAGGAATAGGTCATTGATGCGTAAAATAGTTCCAGATGCTTCAAAGATGCACCTGCTCTAAGCAAAATTCTTCCTATAATTGAAATCATCAAAAGATTTACTATCATAGGCCCAGCGGTTACTATGCTTGCATAGGTAAATCCTTTTACACTACTTGACATCTTATCCTTAATAAATATTTTTTTAAGTTCAAATCCTATTCCGGCCATAAAGAATCACCTTCCTCTGCAAGTTCTATATACAAATCTTTATAACTTTGGATAAAAGTATTGGAAGAATATAAATTTTTTATGCGTTGGTAACCATTTTCACCCAAAATACGTCTAGTATTGTAATCTTGATATAATTCAATGATTCCCCTGCCTATACCTTCATAATCCATAACATGTAGAATTCTTCCTGCGGGTCCGTAGTTATCACCATGCCCTATAGCCAGAGTTTTACAGTCTCCTACATTAGTAGATATAACCGGAAGCGAACATGCCATTCCCTCAAGCGTAGATAGTGGCTGTCCTTCACTGATACTGGTTAATACTAAAACATCAATTTCTCCAAGGTAATCCTTTATATTAACTGTACCTGTAAATACTGCATTATCTAATTTTAAATAGTCCTTATGCTGCAGACACTCCTGGTAATAATCCTCATCCTCGTCAGTAGGACCCATAATGAAAAATTTAATTTCTGGAAATCTTTTACTTACATAAGAAAAAGCCTGAAGCATAGTTTTTATGTCCTTTATAGGCACAACTCTTATAATAGCTCCAACATTAAAACCATCCTTTTCTTTTCTTTGTGAAACAAGCTCTTTTACTTTAGCAAAAGATTCAACATTTATACCATTATGAATAACATCTATCTTATTTTCATCACATCCCAGGCTAACTTGAATCTCTTTATTTTTATGAAATAATGAGATTACACTGTCAGCACGTTCATAAGCTGCGCTGGAGAGGCATTCAAAATATTTAATCCATATTGATTTAAAATTGCCCTTTACCCAGTCTGCTTTGATTATTTCCTCTTCTCGTTCACGTGTATAGATACCATGTTCTGTTAAAACAAACTTGCTGCTATTACTATAAGCTGCATAGGCTGAAACCAGACCAGAATATCCTGTAGAAACGGAATGGTAAATATCAGCCTTTGGATATTTCTTCAGCAAGAGTGCAAAAAGCATAATATACATAGATCTCATGGTCCAAAGCATATCTGAAAATGATACATGGGTAAAGTTTTCTACATATACTTCTTGAATAAGATCATAAAAAGTTTTTGATGAAAAAATATCATTTGCACTGACACCTTGAGATTTCATCTTTAAAAAAGTATCAAAGAGCCCTGCCCAATCTGAAACTTTCGATTTTAAAAGTTCAGCAATCAACTCAGTTTCTTGTGGAGACAGATTGATGTTTTTATTCCACTTACCCTTGGAAGATAGGAGTTCATCCATATAAATATCATAAACTTCTAAAAGATTTCTAGGAGGATTATATCTATATATGGCTTCTTTTTTGCTATCAGGACTAATTGCGATAATAATAAACTCATGCTCAGGCATATTTGTCATCAGCTGTTGAATCCAGCTTGATACTCCGCCTGACACATAAGGATATGATCCTTCTGCTATAAGACAAATTCTCATTTATTTCACCCCTCTTTTAGCTATGTTATCCAAAATCTTATTATTTCAAGCACCTCATTTGAAAAGATAACCTCTGAATCAATAAAACTTTTCAAGGTTATATCAAAATTATTTTTATCTTTCATTGCATAATAGCTTTTTAAAAGTTCAACATACTTTTCTTCATTATCTGAGTAATCTGATATAAGCTTTTTACAATATTTTTTAGCTTCTTTTTGACAATCTTTTGATATTAAAAGTTCTATTAGTTTTACAACATATTTTTGCGGAGCCTGTGATCTATTATCTATAATCTTCTTTAGTATAGATATACTCTCATCAAGATACTTTTCCATTATTTCTGCATCAAGATCAAAAATTCTTATATAATTATCAATTATATCAAAATATTTCATAGCTATACTTCGATCATCTGGGTTTTCTTGGTATTTCTCTTCCATAGCTCTCATTTTAATATCCAAGACTCTTCTTTTATTTAGCATACTTGAAGCAGCATAGTGAGAAGTTTCAGGATCATCATTTTTGACCGCATTGCTGATAAGCTTAAAGTAATTCAGATCATCCTTTTTAAGTGTTTTCATCATTGTTTCACGTCTCTGTTCTATGTCAGATATTAAAAGTGACTCTTCAATTGAAACAACATTAGTTTCGTCCAGCATATCTAATTGTTTGAAATATTCTCTGTTGCTGGGTTCTTGAATAAAAGATTCTCTTTGCCTTATATTATTCTTTAAAAAACGGAAGCGAATCTGCAGAAAGAGTATTATTCCAAAAAACGGAAGACCAAGTGAGATTATAAAAGCAGTCATGGTATAGTTCAATGATTTGTCTTTAATATATACCAGGGAGCTGAACAAGATTGATATAAATATATGAAGTAGCAATATAGGTAACATCACATTATCCCCCTTAAAGTCTCTATATATACATCTAAAAGACCCAGGTTCTTTAATCTATTTTTTATTACCGCTACTTCTTCTTTATTTTTACCATTCAATAATATTGCAATTTTTGTATCACCAACTTCTCCTACATAATCTGTTCGAGTTAATACTTTTTTGATTCTATTATAGAGCCTTACATTACTTTCATCCATGTTTTTTCTAAATATCAGCAGGCAGTTTGAAGTTTCATCTTGAGCATCTTCTATCTCCTTTTGCTTTATAAGTCTCTTAAACCAATCTGCTCTCATAATTAAAGTATCTTTTAAATATTTACCCTCTTCTGCAGGCAATGATATTTGGCATCTGTCAGCAGTTGACATAGCATTTGCTACCAGATAAGTTAAAACTTTCAAGGTATTTAAAAACTGATATGTTAGTTTTTTAAATTCAAGTCCGTCTAATAAAACTATAGCCACAGTTACGTCATCTTGAATGATAGGAGCGCAGGCCATAGGTAAGTCGCTTACAAAATCTTTATTTATAAAAACATTCCCATCTTTAATCATTGTTTCTAAAAAATCATAATCTTCATAGTTCAATAATCTAGGATATTTTATATTGCCTTCTACCGCTGCTATTTTAATATTATTCTTTGAATCTATACGGTATATATGAACACTTTCAGTTCTTAGCATTTGAGAAAATACCTTTGCAGCTTCTGAAAAAACATCTGCCGGAGGTATATTATTTAATCTGGATATAATATTATAGATTTTTCCTAAACTGTCTTCATTGCTCTCTATAGTTTCTTGAAGAGAGTTTTTTATTTCAATACTCTTATTATACATACCAATTGTAAAATAAAGTTCTTCTTTTACAGAATTAAGATCATTTTCTAACTCAGTTTTTTCACCTCGAATACGGTCAGCCAAATATCCGGTTGTGCCTCCTAGTACAATGTACATAGCAATATACAAATCTTGATTCATATTGTTAAATATACCGGTCATAGCTAGGTTTGAGTAATCCATATTAAAGCCTATATAGGCTCCTACTGAAAGAATCATGGCAATGATTCCATGCCACCATCCGTAATATATATTTATGGTAACAATATATATTATAAATAAATCAACTTTAATAAAAAATTTTCTTTCAAGAATAATCATAAGAGCTGCAAAAATTATAAATAAAATAAAATTCTCTATATATTTATGTGAAGCGCTTAAAAACCATCTTTTCTTTATAGCAGAAAACACTGACTCAGTTTCACTAGCAACCTTAATTTTATCTGTATCAATATTTTTGATGGACCAGTCAATAGTTTTCTTTATGCCATCTTCAATTGAGTACTTGGGAGACCAGTCTAACTCCAAAGAAGCTTTTTGATTATCTAGCAAGTATCTAGGCCTAGAGTGATCATCTATATAATTAAACATGGGTTTATTAGCAAGTTTTATATTACTATCAATTATTTCCTGTACTTCTGATTGCTTTATCCAAGTTCCAGATGATATATTTAAAATCTTGCTGGTAGGTTTTTCACAAGTTCTATAAATTGCCTCCACTACATCACTTATATAAATATAATCTTTCATTTTATTTATAATTGTTACTGCCTCTGGTTTATTTCCCTGGTCTTCAGTCATAGCAAGCTGAATAAAGTCTTCAGGCTGTCTTGGCCCATAAACACATCCCAGCCTCAATATCACAACATTTAATCCTTTTTCTGAATATTTTCTGCAAAAATACTCTCTTTCAAGATAGCTTCCTATTTTGTCTCCTGCCATATCAATCTCGCTGCTTTCATCTATAGGAAATATCTCTTGTTTTCCATAAACCTGATATGAAGAAGCTACTATTACTTTATCTACAAAATATTTCTGAGAAAAGAATAAAACATTTGATAGTCCAATATTGTTTTCATGATAGATTGAACCATATTCTTTTTCTCCTTCTTTAGGCAGTGATTTAAAAGCAAGATGGACCACAATATCAAACTTAAAATCCGCAAATATTTTTTCACATTTTGCATCTTGTATTCCAATTTTAAAAAAGGTGACATTATCTGTAAAATTCAATTGTGTTGGTGTAGAAAGGTCATCAATAATCGTTATATCATGTTTCTCTTTAATCAATCTTTCGACTAAATGAGATCCTATAAATCCATAACCGCCTGTTACTAGTATTTTCATGTTCCTCACCTCGCTATTGGTTTTATGCTTTACGGCAATTGCTTTACTTATTTTTAAATTCAATCTATAATGATGGACAAGAGATTGTTTTCTTGAGAAATTATTCTTGGAGGTATTTTATGAATCCCCTAAAATCTATAAAGAATTTTACAGTCTATTATAATGCAATATCGACAGAAGATATCAAGCTTATCTCTGCTTATGATCTTGCAATCATACACCCTCTTAATGTAGCTGATGATATCCTTTCAAGAATCAAAGCTAATAAAACTTTAGTTTACGGCTATATATCTGCTGTTGAGGTTGAATCTTATGATAATTTTAAAAAAAATCTGATGCTCGAAGATTCTTACCTCTATGATGATGGAAGTAAGTTTTTTAATTCTGAGTTTTCTTGTTATGGCGGTAATATTTTATCAAAAAGCTATCAAAATATCCTATCGCAATTAATAAAAATCCGTATAATAGATAGGGGCTTTAACGGAGTAATGTTTGATACCCTAGACGATATCCAGTCTCTTCGCAACAATCAAGATATAAAATCCCAAACTCAAGGCTATATAAACTTTTTTCAAAAACTTAAAACTAAGTATCCTGATTTATCAATAATACAAAATCGAGGTTTTCAGGTTTTCGAAAAAGGCTCATCCACCTATATAGATGGTTTGATATTTGAAGACTTGAATTT
The DNA here is from genome assembly GCF_029266915.1 of Tissierella sp. Taxonomy (GTDB): domain Bacteria; phylum Bacillota; class Clostridia; order Tissierellales; family Tissierellaceae; genus Tissierella_A. The sequence continues at coordinate 15,598 of NZ_JARIEF010000044.1, forward strand.
TCAAGAATCAACTGATAAGAAATACTATAATGATTTAGTTAAAAATCTTTCATCGCTGGCTTTAAAATCCGACTGCCGGATGATGGCAATATCTCACAGCAATAGAGCGAAAAACCATAGTTTTTGTAAAAAACTTAACTGGCTATACTATTATTCTTCCCTTGAAAATAATTATATGCAACTTGAAAATAAAATAGATAATGTGAGTAAAAGACCTTGGTTTTCCTGAAAGGATACCAAAGTCTTTTACTTTTTAATAAATCTTATTTCATCATGTTATACCATTGACTTATAGTCATTACATCAAGCGTTCCTGCATCTGTACGTTCTTTGGCATAATTTACAATTGCCTGAAGTGATTCTGGAGTAACAAACAAATTATTTGCCGGATCAACTACAGGTCCTACCCTGTGAAGCATAAGGATAACTGTTGTTCCGTTGTCAACTGCATACTGGATAGATCCGAAAACATTAGCTAAGTTTTCATCTACTCCTCCTTCAGTTTGTGTTTCTACATATTGAACAGGTAAATTAAAGAAGTCTGTTACTGGATTTTCTATATTGTTTTTTATTCCAGTTTCAATTGTTGCTCTTCCAGTTTCAACACCTATTCCTTTAAGTGCAGTTATCAGTTCAGGACTATATAAACCTGATGGATAAGCAACATGGTAAGCACCTAGAGGCATATTTAAGTTCCTTCCTGGTGTCCATACACCATTTACTAATTTACCCAGTCCATCTGGGTCACTGTTACTTAACCAGTTTTGGTTATCAAGATAAACCTTCCTCATCTCTTCAACTGACTTAGGATCTGAATCTGAACCAATCTGTACAAGTGTTTTGTACCATTCAGAGAACCATAGTTCTTCATTAAGCTCTGGATGTCCTTGTCCATAAGCCTCTGGTGTTTGCCATTGTAGCGGTTCTCCATCTTTTCCAAGAAGTAAACCTTCAGCATTTCTTTTAAAATCCAAATGATTTGCACTATGGTTACTTATGTCCCATCCATGATTATAAAGTACACGTAAGTCATCATAATTCATTACATTTTCAACATGGTAAGGTGTCCATTCATATTCTGCTATTTGTGTTAAATCTTTATTAACATATACTGTTGCTTTGTATCCTGCTGTATCAAGAATAGTTTTTCCAAGTGTGATAGTATCTTTCCAGCCGTCGTCAAAAGTAAATATCAGTTTACCTGAGCCTTTATTTGGAACAATAACATTTGCTGCTGTTCCCACACTATAACCCGGTTGAGCTGCATATCTTACATCATAGCTTCCTGCCGATAGTCCTGTGATCTCTGTTCCAGTTACTGGTATCCAACTTGATCCTGCTGTAGTTTTATATTCCATCGCACTTGTTGTTCCTGTTATCTTACCATCAGATCCACCAAGAGTTGTTGGTGCTACTGCTTTTAATCCTAAAGGCGATGGATTTATTAATATAAAGTTAATTGTATACATTTTGCTAGTTACTCCATCTTGCGCAGTTACTAGGATGGTTGTTTCTCCTGGTAAGCTTGTTGCTGGTGATATAACTACAGGTGCATTTCCGTCCAGTGCTGATGCCATTACTACCGGAACACTAACCGTTCCAGCTGGTAATTGTATATCATAAGTTAATTTGTCAGATGAGAAACCTGCTAATGATACACCATCTATTG
>NZ_JARIEF010000062.1 GCF_029266915.1 Tissierella sp.
GGAAGAAGTTTACTAGCCTGGGAGCTTGTTAGGATTATGTGCACAAAGCTTGGTGGTTCTTCTAAGGTTTTAAGAAATTTATTGTTGCTTTCTTTGTTCATAAGATGAGCATCTTCAACTAGGATTACTTTTTTATTTGAACCTATGGGAGCTGTATTCATCTCTTTTTGTATGGCTTCTATCTCGGGTACTCTTATCATGTTTTTATGGGGTTCTACATGAAAAAAGTCCGGATTGTTTCCGCTGTCAAAGCGCTTGTAGGAATCGCAAATGTTGCACGGCGCCTCCCCCACTCCAGTACATAAAAGGGCTTTACTAAAGGCATAAGAAAGCTTTGTCTTTCCTATGCCTTCTTCTCCTTGAAATAAATAGGCATGACTTATGGTGTTTTCTTCAATAGATTTTCTTAAGATTTCTATAACTTTTCCGTGTCCTATAATGCTGTTAAAATCCATCTAATTCTCCATTCCTACAGTTTTATATGGTCATGAATATCTATTACAAATAGATTAGCTCCACCTACTAAGATTTCATCTCTTCCTTCTTTTACTCGTTTGCTCTTAGTTTGCTGGGATATAAGATCTACTATATGATCTATTTCCTCTTCCTGAGCACCTATTAAAAGTGTTGTATTTCCCGACTTTAAAAATCCTCCTGTTGAAGATAATCTTGTAGTTCTAATTTTATCGTCCATAAGAGTTCTTATTACCTTGTTTACATATTCATCTTGTATTATTGCAATTATAAGTTTCATCGCTTTTCCCCCTATACTCTGATATGTCTTTCTACATCCAATATAAACAGTGTTGCCCCTCCAACTTTTACCTCTAGTGGGTATGGTATATAAGTATCTCCCGGCATACTCACTGTAAGGAGAGATGTTGTTATCTCACGTGTCTTACAGTTTCTCTCTATCAAATCTACTACTGCATCTATCTCTTCTTCTTCTATACCTACTAATAGAGTTGTATTTCCGGCCTTTAAAAATCCTCCCGTGGATGTAAGCTTGGTAACCCTGTATTTATTTTCAGTTAAATCTTCTATAAGGCTTGGTGCATCTTGGTCTTGTACTATGGCTACTATCAGTTTCATGCCCATTACATCTCCTCTTTTCTTATTTATTTTTTATTTAATATTTTCTCTATAGCATGGATGCTTTGTTTTAAAACTTCCTCTATAGATCTGCTTGCATCTATCATTACTATATTTTTAGGATAGAGTTCTAATAACTCCATATATCCTTTATAAACCTTTTGATGAAAGGAAGAACCTAAGTTTTCCAGTCTATCGGTCTCTTTGCTTCCAAGCTTTCTCTCTAGCGTAACCTGGGGATCTATATGAAAGAAAAGTATAAGATCTGGATAAACTCCATTTAGCGCAAAATCATTTATTGCTTTAACTCTCTCTATGCCAAGACCACGTCCTACTCCCTGATAGGCCAGGCTTGAAAGAACAAATCTATCACAAATAACCAACTTTCCATCCCTTAAGGCAGGTGAGATCTTTTCATGAACATGCTGGGCTCTAGAAGCTGCGTACAGCAGGGCCTCTGCTTCGTAACTCATCTTTGTATTCTTATTGTCTAAGATTATATCTCTTATATCTTCTCCAATAAGTGTTCCTCCAGGTTCACGTGTTTCTATAAAATCTATCTGTTGATTTTTTAAGTATTCTCCAATCAATCTTATGATTGTAGACTTTCCTGAACCGTCGGGTCCTTCCAAAGTAATAAAACTACCAGTCAAATTATACCTCTCCTTTATCCATCCGTCTGTTGTTATATATTATATAGTATTACATAGACTATTTCTAGTCTAAGCTTATTATTTTTAAAAAAGATCTATAGAATTCTCTATAGATCTCGTTTTCTTACATCTTTTTTCTTTAAATTAAATAAGGTATAAATTTCTGCCATAACTAATATTACTATAGAGGCAACTACTGCAAATATGACAGTTCCATATTCTGCATTCCAGCCATCTTTTGAGATGTGCTTTATATATATTCCAATATAGGCCCATATAACTGGAAGGCCATAAGCTGGGTCTCGGTTTCTCAAAATAGTAAGAGAAGCTATGATTAGTCCTATTATAAGAACAGCTACCGTCCATATTTCTTCAGATATTCCAAATCCATTAAATCCTATCTTCACCAGCAAGGCGGTAATATTTGCTATAGTTGCAACTGTTATCCAGCCTAAATATATGCTGAAAGGAAACCTTATAAATATATAGTCTTTTAAGCTGAGTTCTGCGTTCTTTGTAATGCTATTAATGTATATAAGAAGCAGCAAGATACCAAGCATGATGGGAACTGATGCCCATAGGAGTCCATAGTGCCAGGTAAGTATCCATATTGTATTTAATATAGATGAAAGTGAAAACATAAGTCCGATTTTTTTAAATATCTCTTCTTTATAAGGGTCTTCTTCTCCTTGAAGAATTCCAAACTGGTAGATAGAGTATAAAAAAAGAAAAAGATAAATAACTCCCCATATTGAAAAAGTTATACCTGCCGGTGCAAATAAGTTTGGATAGGAATCAGAAACAGCTCCTGTAGTGATTCCATTTATAGGCAATATATTGGCCAGGGCGTTTGTTGCAATCATTATAAAAAATGTTGCTAGTACAGTAATTTTAATCTTAAAATTCGTTCTATTTATTGTCAATTTAATCCCTCCTCAAGTCTCTTTGTCTATATTATACCCAAGTTGAAATTTTCCTTGCAAAAAACAAAAAAACAGATAAAATTTTCTTATCTGTTTTCATCTTAAATATTATTCTTTATCTTCTTCTTCGTCGTCTCCAACTACTGGAACGTCTCCTGCATCTACATCTTCATCTGTTTCTTCTAATTCTTCTTCTTCAATCTCTTGAGGCTCAGACAATGTACATACTACAGTATCTGCATCCATAAGTATTTCGATTGCTTCATTTTTTGCAATATCTAGGTCTTTAACTGCTATTACAGTAGTAAAGTCCATGTGTGAAACTTCTACATCCGCTGTGTTTGGTATATCTCCTGGAAGACATTCTACTTCTACTTCAGTTACTAACTGTGATAGAACTGATGGCTGAAGTTGTATTTCATCTCTACCATGAAGTATAACTGGAATAAGAACTTTGATTTTTTCATCCATGTTTATTTCTTGAAAGTCAATGTGGATAAACTCATTTTTCACAGGATGCATTTGAACATCCTTAACTATTACTGGATGAGTAGCTCCGTCTAGATCAAGATCTATTACTGATGTAGTACCAGCCTCTCTAAATGTTAATCTAAAGTCTCTTTCGTCAACTTGCAAACTTTTAGTTTCTTCACCTTTTTTGTACATTACTGCAGGTATTGTGCTGTTAGCTCTAAGTTTGTTTACTCGATTACTACCTATGTCTTCTCTGTTGTTTACATTAATTTTATATGATGACATCTGTTGTTTCCTCCTCTTATCTTCATTGTTCGCATATAGTACTTTATATCATAAATCTGCACTTTTTGCAAATCTTTTAATCTTTATATGCTCATTTTTTACATTTTTTAATGACTGTGCCCAAAAAACATAAGGCTTACTGCCATTACAAGCATTCCAAGAATAGTCCCATAAACTGAAAAGTGATGATCTTCATATTGCTGTGATGCGGGTATAAGCTCATCAAGGGATACAAATATCATTATTCCTGATATAATACAAAATAATATTCCAAATAGCAGATCACTAAAATAATTAGAAAACAGAGCATAGCCAACTATAGCTCCAAGTGGCTGGCAAAGACCTACTAGGGTAGAATATATAAAAGCCTTTTTCTTGCTGTTAGTAGCATAATATATGGGCACTGAAATAGCAATGCTCAAGGGAATATTATGAAGAATAACAGCAATAGCTAGCGGTATTGCTATGCTTATATCTTTAAGTCCCGTTGTGAAAATAGCAAGCCCCTCGGGCAGATTGTGTATGCCTATTGAAATGGCAGTCATGATACCCAGTTTCTCCAGGTGCTTCTTATCTAGATGATCATGCGAGTGTTCCTCTCCAGAATGAACCTCTTTTATATCATGATGATGGTGCCCTCCCATGCTGTGGACCATTTTTTCTAAAAGCGCTATAAATATCATACCGCCAAAAAAAGAAGCCAGAGCTATGAAGTGTCCCTTATTTCCAGGCGCACTCTCTTCTATCAGGTGCATACCTTCTGGAAATATTTCCATAAATGATATGTAAATCATAATACCAGCAGAAAAACTTAGAGCAAGGCTTAAAAA
>NZ_JARIEF010000092.1 GCF_029266915.1 Tissierella sp.
AAATATCAAAAATTATAGTATAATACACATAAGTGAACTAAAGGAGAGGATATTGATGCCATTTAAAATAGTAAGAAATGATATAACAAAGATGAAAACAGAAGCTATAGTAAATGCTGCAAACACAAATCTTCAGATGGGCTGAGGAGTCTGCGGAGCTATATTTAATGCAGCAGGAGCTGCACAACTTCAAGAAGCATGTGACCGCATTGGAAAGTGCCCAGTTGGAAAAGCAGTTATAACAGAAGGATTTAATCTGTCTAAATATATAATACACACTGTAGGACCTATATGGAGAGGCGGAGGCAATAATGAAGAAAACTATCTCTATAGTGCATATATGTCGTCATTAAAACTAGCTGCCAAATATCATATAAAATCTATATCATTTCCTTTGATATCTTCAGGAATATATGGATATCCCAAAGATGAGGCCCTTAAGGTAGCCGTGTCCGCTATAAGTGACTTTTTACTTGAAAATGACGATATGGATGTATCCCTTGTAGTTTATGGAAGAGATACTGTTCTTCTAAGCGAGAAACTATTATCCCGTATAGAAGAATATATAGACGATAACTATATAGATGATAGGAATATGGCTAGAAAAAAAAGAGGACTTGAAGTCTATGAGCTTCAAGATGAATATGAAGAAGCAATAGAAATGAAATCTCAAAGCTCACTAAAGCAAGAAAAAAGAAGCCTTGAAGAATTAATCGATAGCAAGGGAGAAAACTTCTCAGAAATGCTCTTAAGATTGATAGATCAAAAAGGTCTTAGTGATGTTGAAGCCTACAAAAGAGCCAATGTTGATAGGAGACTATTTTCAAAGATCAGAAGTAACAAAGGATATAGTCCAAGCAAGATAACAGCTATATCATTTGCCATAGGACTAGAACTTAATCTAGATGAAACTAAGGATCTACTTCAAAGTAGTGGCTACGCCTTATCGCCAAGCAATAAATTTGATCTAATAATAGAGTTTTTCATCCAAGAAAATGATTATGATATATACAGAATAAACCAAGCGCTATTTGATTTTAATGAAACTCTGCTTGGAGTTTAATTGTCGCTTAAGATAAATATAGAAAGTAATATAAGATTTATATTTTATATGTGGACATAGATATGAGTTGATTATTTATATTTTTATTATGGTATAATGTATGTAGATAAAATAAAGATTTTAATGTTGAGGAGTGATATTTGTGGACAACAATAAAGCTTGGGAATATGCGCTGGGAATGATTAAAGTGGATGGTTTAAAACCTTCAAAAGAATATTTAGATCTTATTGAAAAAGAAAAAAGAAAAGAGATAACTACAAACGATATAAGAAAAGTATTGAATAAAAAATATAGAGCAAAAGGTTCAAAATAAATATGAAAGATCCATATTTATATCCAAATACAGATATATTAATAAATAAATTTAATATTAAAGATGAAGATACCATTAATTCATTGGAAGCAGATTTCTCTAGTTCTAGATTGAAGGATATAATACAAGAAGGTGTTGAGGGTGATTTTGATTTAGAACATCTAATGAATGTTCACTATATAATATTTCAAGATATATATGATTGGTCAGGACAAACAAGAACTATAGATATTGAAAAATCAGAGTCACTTTTAGGAGGAATATCTATTGAATATTCCAAGCATCAAAACATAGAGAAAGATATTAAATGTGTCCTGTCCGATATGAAGTCTATTAAATGGATTGAATTAGGTATTGATGATATAGCTGAACTTTTTTCAAAATATCTTTCACAATTATGGAAAGTTCATCCATTTCGTGAAGGAAATACTAGAACAATCATTACATTTTGCTCTATGTATGCAGAAAAACAAGGATTCAAACTTGATACTGATTTATTAAAAGATAATTCTAATTATGTAAGAACTGCATTAGTAGCATCTAATGCTATATTTGATGATTTAGGGGATAAATCTAATACTGATTATATAATAAAGATAATAAAAGATGCAATTAAGGCAGCTAGAAATATACAAGAAATATAATAAATGATGAGATAGTAGAAATACTATCTTTTTTTATATAAAAAATAGTATTTCTACTTAAAAGAGCAGGATACGCTCTATCTCCAAGCAATAAGTTTGATCTAATAATAGAGTTTTTTATAGAAGAAAACGACTATGATATATACAGAATAAACCAAGCACTATTTGATTTTGATGAAACTCTACTTGGAGTTTAATTGTCGCTTAAGATGCGACCATCTCTCTACTTATTCTTGATAAACTAAGATCAAGATATAGAAAACAAAGGAGAGATAAGAGATGAAAAAGACAGAGATAGTATTTATCCTAGATCGAAGCGGATCAATGTCAGGGCTTGAAGATGACACAATAGGTGGCTACAACTCCATGCTGAAAAAGCAACAGGAAGAAGAAGGAGAAGCGAGGATAACAACCGTTCTATTTGACAACGAATACAAGATAATTCATGATAGAGGGGATATAAAGGAAATAAGACCTTTAACCAGCAAGGAATACTATGTTAGAGGAACAACAGCTCTCTTAGATGCTATAGGTATAACTATAAATAAGATCGTAAGCGCAACAAAGAATATTAAAAAAGAATACCAAGCCGACAAGGTAATGTTTGTTATCATAACCGACGGTATGGAAAACTCCAGCCAAGAATACACCTATGAAAAGGTTAAAAAGATGATAGAAAAGCAAAAACAAGACTACAAGTGGGAATTTATATTCCTAGGCGCAAATATAGACGCAGTAGAGACAGCTTCAAGGTTTGGTATAGCAGAAGACAGAGCAGCCAACTATCACGCAGACAGCCAAGGAACAGCCTTAAACTATAATGCAGTTAGTGAAGCCATAAGCGACTTAAGAATGGAAAGAGAAGTAAGAGAAAACTGGAAGGCTGAGATAGATAAAGACTATGAGACGCGTAGCGGAGATAAAAGATAAATATTACCAACAAGGGACCGGAGAAGGCATAAAGCCATCTTTGGTCTTTTGTTTTAAACTAAATAATAGAATATTGTCACAATAGTTGTGCAAATTAACTGTCAATATAGTATAATAATCTTAAGAATTAGATGAGAAGGGCAGTTGAAGTCATTTTATGATTAAAGAGACAGTAACTACAGGAAAAATGAATAGTATAGCAGAAGATTTATTTATAGAATTGTTTTGTGATGTGTTTGGCGCAGAGCAAAGTTCCTATCTATCGATACAGCATCCTTTTGTAGATATATATGGAAATAGAAGATATATTGATTTTGCTATGGAATCTCAAGGTGAAAAGATTGCAATAGAAATAGATGGAGAAACCTATCATAATCCTGATAGAATCTCTAGTAATAAGTATTATGATGATTTATTAAAACAAAACAGTATGATCGAGGATAATTGGAAAATTTATAGATGGGCATATATGCAGCTTAAAGATCAGCCTGAGAAAATCAAAGATGAGATTCTAACATTTATAGGGGAGTTTCCAGAATTTAAAGAACTAAATGAATATCTTCCAAAACAAAAAGGAAAAGTAATAGAGCTAAAGGATCATCAAGAAGATGCAATCGAGAGTTTGCAAAGAATGAGAGATAATGGAGAAAGTATAGCACTTCTTTTTCATGCTACAGGAACTGGAAAAACTGTTACCGCAGTATCAGATGCTAAGAGGTTAGGTAAGAGAACTCTTTTCTTGGGACATACTAAAGAGCTTATAACTCAAGCAAGAGATACATTTGAAGAACTATGGGAAGATGCAAATACTGGTATGTATGTAGCTGAAGCAAAAGAAAAAGATGCCTATGTAGTTTGTGCATCAGTTCAAAGTATCTCTAGGAACATAGAAGAGTTTGATCCGGAGGAATTTGATTATTTAGTAATAGATGAAGCTCATCACGGAACTGCGAATACATATAAAAAGATTCTATCATATTTTAAACCAGAATTTACACTAGGACTTACAGCAACTCCAGAGAGAGCAGATGGAGAAGACTTACTTGAAATATTTCAAAATATAGCTCATAAATTAGATCTTGAAACAGCAGTAGAAATAGGTGAACTTGTTCCAATTAGGTGTATAAGAGTAAAGACAAATGTTGATATATCAGATGTTAGAATAAATGGAATAAAATATAATACTCAAGATTTAGAGTCAAAGTTATTTATACCAGAGAGAAACAATGTTGTCTTAAGTACTTATTTAAATTTCGTGAAGGATCAAAAGACCGTAATATTTTGCGCATCAGTTAAACATGCAAAAGATATAGCGGATTTATTTAAAGAAAATGGTATAAAGGCAGAATCAGTTTCAGGAAGTATGGATAATAGAAAGAGGAAAAATATATTAGAAAAATATGAATATGGAAATATAAAAGTTCTATGTGCATGTGATTTGCTAAATGAAGGATGGGATAGTCCTCGTACAGAAGTACTATTTATGACTAGACCCACCATGTCAAAGACTCTTTATATGCAGCAGCTTGGAAGAGGAATGAGACTTGCAGAAGGTAAAGAGTATCTAATGGTATTTGACTTTATAGATAATTCTAACCTATTCAATATGCCGTATTCAGTTCATAGAATGTTTAATATAGCAGAATATATGCCAGCGGGACTAGCTATTGCTTCAAAAAAACAAAGAAAATTAGAAAAAGATTTGATCTATAAAGGTGAAAAACCGGATGTCTTTTTAGATTATCCTGTGAGTATTAAAGATTATGAATTAATAGATTTATTTAACTGGCAAGAAGAAGCAAAGGACATGATATCTTTGATAAAATTTGTAAGAATGGTAGATGTTCAATCTGAAACGATAGAAAGGTATATAAGAGAAGGAAAGATAGTACCTGATTTAGAAATTCCAATGGGAATAAGCAGAACTTTTAAATATTTCAAAGAAGAAAAAATACAAGAATATGTAAAAGAGTTCGCATGGGAACTTATAACACCTGCTAATATGAAAGATAAGTTTATGGACTTTATAGAAAAGATGGATATGAGTTATTCATATAAACCTGTTTTACTTAAAGGAATATTTGAATATATAGATAAAAGTGGGAAAATTAGAATAGAAGACCTAGTAAATTATTTTATAGATTACTATGAAACGAGAAGAGAAGAGGGTCTTGTAGTTGAAAAGAGACAATGTCTCTATTTGAGAAATTATACTAGAAAAGAAGTAGAAAGAAATATCTTATCAAATCCATTTAAGAGATTTGAGGATATGAATTTTATGAAAAGATCTAAAGATATAGAGTATATAGAGCTTAGTAGATATATTAGAAAGAAACTAGGTAAAAAAGAAATAAAATGGATAAAAGATCATAGTAATGAAAAGCTTAAGGAATATTTTGGGGAATAAAGATAATAAATTAAGAGGGGATAGAGGCTATGAAACTAAATATTGAGCAAAGAAGGATAGTAGAGCTTGAACCAAATGGTCATATGATGGTAAAGGGAGTTGCAGGCAGTGGCAAAACTACTGTTTCTATAAGAAGACTGCCATTTTTACTAAATCATTATTGTCATGAAAAAGATGATAAGGTTTTACTTGTAACATATAATAAGACACTTTTAAACTATATAAAATATCAATATGAAAAAGTAGAAGATGAAGAAGAATATCAGGAAGATTTTTTATCTAGTTTTAAAAAACAAGTTGAAATAACTACAATAGACAGTCTTATGTATAGATATTTTAAAAGATATCAGTCTGTAAATAAGTTAAAACTTGAAATGGCAGTTTATCAAAATCAAAATCTTATCATGGTAAGAGCTATAAACAGTATAATGGCTAAGTATTCTTCAATAAAGGTTATCTCTCCCAAGAATTCCAAATTTTTAAAAGATGAAATAGAATGGATTAAGTCCTGCAATATTATAGATTTAGAAACTTACCAAAATATAGACCGCATAGGAAGAGCAAACGGAATATCGGGAACTCCACAGAAACTTTTTAAAAACTCTGAAGCGAGAGAAGCCATTTTTAATCTTATGCTGGAATACGATTTATTGCTTAAAGATGCTAATATAGTTGACTATAAAACTATGAACTTAATGGCCCTTGAGGAGGCACAAAAGAATTCATCGAAGTATACTCATATAGTAATAGATGAAAGTCAAGATTTAACAAAAGTTCAATTAGAATTTTTAAAATGTATACATCAAGAAAAAAAGTATTCTTCTATAATGTTTGTTGCAGATAATACTCAGAGTATCTACAGTACGGCCTGGCTTGGAAAAGGGAGGCCTTATTCAAGTATAGGCTATGACATGAGCGGAAGAAGCAGAACTCTTTCTAAAAACTACAGAACTACTACTGAAATCTCTACCGCAGCTTTTGATCTGATAGAAAATGATGAAGCTATACAAAATAATATAGATTTTGTAAAACCATCTCTCATAGATAGACAGGGTCATCCTCCTATCTATAAATATTTCAAAAAGATAGAAGATCAACTTAAGTTTTTAGAAGAAGAGATAGAATCTATTCACAACGATTATAAATATTCTGAGATATGTATATTAGCAAAAGAAAGAAGACTTATAGAAAATGTACAGTCATATTTTGAAAAACAAAATATTCCATCAGAAGTTCTTCAAAAGGACAAGCCGGATTTTGATTCTGATAAGATCAAATTAATAACTATGCATTCAATAAAAGGTCTTGAATTTAAAGTAGTTTTTCTTATTGATTTAAATGAAGGAGTAATTCCAAATAATTCTCTAGCAGATGCTGATGAAGAAGAAACATATGATTCTGATGAACGCAAGCTTCTTTATGTAGGTATGACAAGAGCAAATGAACTCTTGTATATGTCTTCAGTAAATAAGCCTTCAAAATTTATAAAAGAAATAAAGACAGACAATCTCAGAATGAAAAAAGATTGTAGCATAAGACCATTTAAATCTATGGGAATATTTGAATACAATCTAAAGGAACAGATAATAGATATAAATGCCAGAGAAGAGATTGTAAGACAATGGATTATAAAAGAATTAAGTCAGACTTACAAATATCCATTGGAACTATTAACCTTAGAATATCCAGTTCAAAAATTTTCTCAGAAAGGATATGTAGATGTTGCAGTAAATATATTTGTCAAGGGTGAAGAGTTGCCCTATATATTTATTGAAGTAAAAAGATTTGGTGCCGGCATAAAAGATGCCATACTTCAACTCAAAAGTTATATGGAAGCAAATGATCGAGTTAGATATGGTGTTGCAACAGATGGTATAGAGATTACGATTATTAACAGACAAGGAGAAATCCTCCAGGACATACCCAAGTGCAATAGCCACTTTCTTTTAGACACAAAAGAAAAGAAGGAATATATGAACTTCAGAAACAATAGAAAGTATCTCTATTCATATGAAAAAGATGATTCTTCTAATATAGATATAAAGGACATAGAAAGTGATCTACACATAGAGCTAAATAATATAGTTCAAGTACCAATTTTAGGTGAGGTCGCAGCTGGAATACCAACTCAGGCAGATGAAGATTATAAAGGTCTTTTAGATTTACCTAGTGATTGGCTAATATTAGTTAACGAGACATTTGCCCTAACCGTAACAGGCGACAGCATGAAAGAAATTGGAATTGATAGAGGAGATAAAGTTATAGTCCATAAACAAAATACGGCTGTAAATGGTGATATAGTAATAGCAGTTATAAACAACGAAGCTACAATGAAAAAGTTCTCTCTAATGGGAGGGGCAGTACTATTAATATCTGAAAACAGCGAATATGAACCAATCATGATGAAGGCTGAAGATGTTATTATAAACGGTAAAGTTATAGGATTTATGAAAGGTTAAATTAAGTAATCCAAAGGAGATGAGCATATGTCTAAATCAATAATTCTCTTCTACTCATTCGAAGAAAATACTAAAAAAGTGGCAGAGTTTTTATCAAAAGAGCTAAACATTCCATCTGAGGAAATAAAGCCAGTTAAAGATTTAAAATCAAAAGGTTTTTCTAAATACTTTTGGGGTGGCCAGCAGGTTATTATGAATAGGAAGCCGGATCTAAATGAGATAAAAGCAAATCTAGATGACTATGATACAGTTTTCCTAGGAAGTCCTATCTGGGCAGGAACTTTTGCTCCAGCTATTAAGACACTTTTAGAAGATGGGATACTAAAAGAGAAAAAGGTTAAGTTTTTCTATACGCATGATGGGGGGCCTGGAAAGGCTGAGAATAAGATAAAAGAAGCTGTGAGTATAAATAATACATTTGTATCGGCTTATGGCTTAGCTAGAGTTAAAGATGGATTGGAGCCCTTGAAAGCAGGCCTATCAGCCTGGGCTAAGGATAAATAGAAAAATAAACAATCCTCCAGAAAGGAGCTTAACTATGAAAGCAGTAGTATTTGACGTAGATGGAACTCTAGTTGATTCTATGGGATTTTGGAATAATCTTGCTAGAAATTACTTACTTACTCTGGAGATAGAAGCCCAGGATGATTTAAATAGTGTACTGGAAACTCTTACAGTAAGAGAAGGAGTTCTATATATTAAGGAAGAATATGGGATAGATAAAACCTTAGAGACCATCAGAGAAGAGATGGATAGGATGATCTTTAAGTTTTACAGTGAAGAGGCAGGATTTAAACCCTATGTTCTAGAACTCCTAGAGATATTGAAAACTAAAGGGACAAAGATGGCCATTGCAACTCTAACTGAAGAAGAGTTTATAGAATCTATGCTTGAGAGGCTGGGGGCGAGAGAATATTTTGAGTTTATTCAAACTCCAACAAACAGTGGAATAGGAAAAGATAGTCCTGACTTTTATAAACTGATTTCTGAAAGATTAAATGTTCTAGCTGATGAGACTGTATTTTTTGAAGACTCTATTTATGCTATGATTCCTGCTAAAAAATATGGTATGATAGTTGTAGGAGTAGAAGATCAAGCTTCTCTAAAAGATAAAGATCAGATCAAGGATATAGCAGATAGATTCATTAAAGATTTCAGTGAATTTACAGGAGGGCATTATGAAAAATATAGCAATTGTAGATAGAGAAGTTGTAGGCCTAAGACCCAGAATGGTTAGTATGGGCCTTGAAATAAATCCTTTTAAAAAATCCTTAGCACGAAAGTTTTCTGAAGAGTTAAATGAAAGATTAATAGAAAAGGATTCACCTTATAGGTCAGATGTGGATCACAGCTTTGAAATTCTGGATGATTTGATAAAGGATGGAATTGACTTGATTTTGATATCCCCTCACATAGTTCATAATAGAAATATAAAGGGTATAGATCCAAATAGTTACTATTTTCTAAGTGAAGATGAATATCTTAATACAAAAGTAGATCTGGTTCTTAAGTGTTTAGAAGATTTACAAAAACTTTAAAATATAAATATATATGGGAGCTGGGAAAAACCCGGCTGAGAGGAACTTTGTTGAGGTTCGACCATCTAACCTGATGTAGATAATGCTAACGTAGGGAACATACAAGAAGAAGGTATGAGACTTGGCGTAGAGCTAAGTCTTTTTTATTGTAAATTAAAACTGGAGGAGATAGAAATGGATATTAGAGAATTTGAAAATTTGAAAAAAGGATCACTGGTTCATTGTATTACAAACTATGTAACGGTTAATGATGTTGCCAATACTATCTTAGCAACTGGCGGATCACCAATTATGGCGGACGCTATTGAGGAAGTTGAAGAGATAATAAATATCTGCTCATCGCTGGTTATAAATATTGGAACCTTAAACTCAAGAACTGTTGAGTCTATGATTTTAGCTGGAGAAACTGCTAATAAACTAGGAAAGCCAGTAGTATTTGATCCAGTTGGTATAGGCGCTTCAAGCTTTAGAACTGAAACTAGCCTAAGATTACTAGAGAGGATAGATTTCGCAGTTATTAGAGGAAATGCATCTGAGATAAAGGCTATTGTTAGTGGAAATAAAACTTCTAGTGGAGTAGATGTGGGTATAGATGATATAATAAGTGAAGACAATCTAGATGAATATATAAAAATTGCAAAAGAAGTAAGCAAGACCTACAAAACAGTAGCGGTTATAACTGGGCCAATTGACATTATTACTGATAATACTAGTACTTATATTGTTAAAAATGGTCATGCTAATATGGAGAGAATTACTGGGACTGGATGCATGCTAACTGGACTTATAGGTTCTTTAGTTGGCGCAAATCCTACAGAAATCTTAGAGAGTAGTACTATTGCCCTTGGAATGATGGGACTAAGCGGAGAGCTTGCCAATGAAACTATGCTAGAGGAGAAACTTGGAACAAGTTCGCTTAGAACAATATTGATAGATAATTTAAGTAATCTAGATGAAAAAACTATGAAAGAAGGTTTAAGGATTGAAATTAGATAATAAGGAACTTATGTTATATCTTGTAACAGATAGAAAATGGCTTAAGGAAGATAGTTTAGAGCTAGTGGTAGAAAAAGCTATAAAGAACGGAGTTAGTTTTATTCAGCTTAGAGAGAAGGATTTATCTACTGATGAATTTAGGAGTTTAGCGCTTAAGTTAAAAGAAGTAACTGACAAGTACCATATTCCTTTTCTTATAAATGATAATATTGAAGTTGCAGTAGAAATTAAGACCGATGGAGTTCATATCGGCCAGGATGATATGGATGCTAAAGAGGCAAGAGAGTTGATTGGAGTAGAAAAGATACTTGGCGTTTCTGCCTCTACTATTGAAGAAGCTAAAAAGGCGGAAGAAGATGGAGCCGACTATATAGGGGTTGGAGCTATATTTCCAACTGCTTCAAAGGATGATGCTGGGGCTGTTAGTATAGAAACTTTAAAAGCGATAAACAAGGCAGTTAATATACCAGTTGTAGCTATAGGTGGAATAAATGCTAGCAATATCGAAGACTTTAAGGGAAGCGGGATAGATGGTGTTGCGGTTATATCGGCTATTCTTGAAAAAGAAGATATAGCGGGAGCAACTCGTGAATTAAGAAAACTTGCAGATAAGACTTTAGGAGGTAACTAATGAAAAAAGTTCTTACTATAGCTGGTTCTGATTGTAGTGGTGGAGCAGGTATTCAAGCAGATTTAAAGACTTTTGCAGCTCTTGGAGTCTATGGGATGAGTGTTATAACATCAGTTACAGCTCAAAATACTAAAGGAGTTACTGATGTGGTCGATCTTTCGCCCGAGTTTGTTGGAGCCCAGATGGATGCAGTTTTTGGCGATATATTTCCAGACGCAGTTAAGATAGGGATGGTTTCAAACGCTGAGATTATAAAGATGATAGCTAAAAAATTAAAAGAATATGGAGCAAAAAATATAGTTTTAGATCCAGTTATGGTTTCAACTAGCGGGAGCAATCTAATGGACTCTAAAGCTACTAGAACGCTTATAGAAGAACTACTTCCCTTGGCTGATATAATCACCCCTAACATGAGTGAAGCGGCTGTATTATCTGAAATAG
The DNA here is from genome assembly GCF_029266915.1 of Tissierella sp. Taxonomy (GTDB): domain Bacteria; phylum Bacillota; class Clostridia; order Tissierellales; family Tissierellaceae; genus Tissierella_A. The sequence continues at coordinate 11,423 of NZ_JARIEF010000092.1, forward strand.
AAGTAAATAATAAGGAAGATATGGAAAAGGCTGCTGTTTTAATTGCAGAGTCTATAGATGGAATTGTTCTAGTTAAAGGTGGACACTTAGAATCTAGTGCGGATGACTTACTCTTTATAGATGGAAAGTTTGATTGGGTAGAAGGCGCCCGAATAGATAATGAAAATACCCATGGCACAGGATGCACCTTATCCTCAGCTATAGCGACCAATCTTGCAAAAGAGATGGATGTTAGAGAAGCTTTTATCCAGGCAAAAGAATATTTAAGGGGAGCTATAGAAGATGGGCTAGATCTTGGAGAAGGAAGAGGACCTCTTAATCATATCTATAATATAAATTAAGTTGTAATCATATAAAAAATAGAAGACAAATCTCTTAAAAATTTTTATGGGATTTGTTTTTTTATTTTGGGTAAAAATATATTGAAATTATTTTATAGAATAAACTAAAGGGGAATACAAGAATGAACTCATCTTTTTTAAATACAATTTATATAGTTCTAGGATTTTTATTTTTAGGACTGGGGTTTTTAGGTGTAGCTTTGCCTATTCTTCCTACAACACCATTTCTTCTCTTGGCTTCCTACTTCTTTGATAAGGGCTCGCCCAAGTTTCACAACTGGTTTAGATCTACCAAGATCTATAAGAATCATCTGGAAGAGTTTATACAAACACGATCTATGACCCTAAAGAAAAAACTCTTTATTACAGTTCCTGTTTCAGCTATGCTTTTTTTTACGGCCTATAGGATGGATAAGACCTATACCAAGGTTATAATTATCTCCCTTGTAGCTTTTATCTACTATTATTTTTCCTTTCAAATAAAGACTATAAAAGAAAATTAGAGCAGGGAAATATTATATAAAGAACCGTGAAAGAGAAGATATTTTTTTAAAAATCCTATGTTTAAAAGAAAAAATAGGGGTATTATAATGGTGAAAGAATATTTGCACAAAGCATTTCTGATATATAAATTAAATTTTAAAACAAATTACAGTTGGGAGGCCTGGAAATGAAAGAGAAAGAGAAAAAAAAAAACAAAAAGATAAAGATGAATAAAAAATATGAACAACTTGAGCAGTTTAAAGTTCGTGATGAAGGAGAAACTCTTACTACAAATACGGGCATGAAGGTTACTGAAGATGAGAAATCTCTTACTGCAGGTAAGAGAGGACCTACCCTGCTTGAAGACTTTCACTTTAGAGAGAAGATGATGCACTTTGACCATGAGAGAATTCCTGAAAGAGTAGTTCATGCAAGAGGTCATGGAGCTCACGGAACTTTTACAGCTACTAAAGATATGAGTGAATTTACTAAAGCTGTTATGTTTGCAGAAGAGGGAAAAGAAACTCCTTTCTTTATGAGATTTTCCCAGGTTGCTGGAAACAAGGGATCAGCTGATACTGTAAGAGACGTACGTGGTTTTGCCATGAAGTTTTATACCGAAGACGGAAATTATGATATAGCTGGTAACAATATGCCGGTATTCTTTATTCAAGATGGCATGAAATTTCCTGACTTTATCCATGCAGTAAAGATGGAGCCTCATAACGATATGCCACAGGCTTCCTCGGCCCATGATACGTTTTGGGATTTTATTTCCCAAAATCATGAAACAGCTCATATGCTGATGTGGGCTATGAGTGATAGAGGTATACCGAGAAATCTTCAGACCATGGAAGGTTTTGGAGTTCATACTTTCAGATGGATCAATGATAAGGGAGAGTCTCATTTTGTAAAATATCACTTTAAGCCCCTTCTAGGAGTTCATTCGCTTGTATGGGATGAAGCTCAAAAGATAGCAGGGAAAAATCCTGATTTCCATAGAAAAGAACTGTGGGATGCAATAGACAAGGGAGTCTATCCAGAGTGGGAAGTTGGAGTTCAGATTATTCCTGAAGAAGATGAATTTAAGTACGGAATAGACCTTCTTGATGCTACAAAACTGATTCCCGAAGAGATGGTTCCGGTAACTATCATAGGCAAGATGGTGCTGGACAATAATCCTGAAAACTTTTTTGCAGAAACAGAGCAGGTAGCTTTCCATCCGGGACATATTATTCCGGGAATTGACTTTACTAATGACCCCCTGCTTCAGACTAGATTGTTTTCCTATCTTGATACTCAGATATCAAGACTAGGCGGACCAAACTTTAATGAAATCCCTATAAATAAACCAATATCACCTGTATTTAACAATCAAAGGGAAGGTATGCACCGCATGACGATAAATCCGGGTCAAGTAAGTTATCATAAGAATTTCCTCAAGGACAATGACCCTAAGCCTTCAAATGATGATCATGACTACAGACACTATACTGAAAAAGTTGAAGGTCATAAGATAAGACAGAGAAGCGAAAGCTTTGATGATCATTTCTCACAAGCAATAATGTTCTATAATTCTATGAGTGAAGTAGAACAGCTGCATATTAAGGATGCAATATCTTTTGAGCTCAATAAATGCGATAGCTTAGATGTAAGACAAAACACAGTAAATATGATAGCCAATATAGACAGAGGCTTGGCTGAGTATGTTGCAGATAAGATAGATTGCAGGATTCCTAATGTGGATGTTAAAAAGCCAGAATATACTTCTCCTGCATTAAGCCAGATGAATACAAAGTTTACAGCCAAGGGAAGAAAAGTCCTAATACTTCTGTCAGATAGTTCATTTGAAGATCAAGCCAAAAAGATTATAGCTGATCTGAAAAAAGAAGGTTGCGACGCAGAAACAGCTATGCCGAAACTTTCAGATGCAAAGGATATGATGGTTGATTTCCAGATAGATACTCCAGATTCAGTACTCTATGACGGAGTGGTTGTACTCTCTTCTAAAGATCCAAATCCAATGTTTAAAAAGAAAGCTACGGACTTTTTAAATGATTCATTTAGTCATTTTAAAACTATTGCTCCTCTTGGAGAATCAAGTTCTTGGCTAGAAGAGTGGAAACTAGAAGAAGTAGGAGTGTTACTTGAAAAAGATATAAAATCACTTGCGGAAGAAATAGCTAAGCACAGACATTGGAATAGGAATATAGTAAAATAGACATTTTTAGATCAAGATAAGGGAGTTTTACTTGAATGGTCAAAACTTTTATGATATGCTTATATATAGATATGAAGAAAAACTAACGTGAATTAATATTATCTAGTAGCTCATCTTAGAGATGAAGGAAAAATAATATGAAAAATGTATGAAGAGACTGTGGTCTTTGGAGGATCCTTAAAGATTTTAAGGGAAATCCAGTTAGGTATACTTTGTATACTTAGGAGCCGATATATAGCCAGACACTCTAATCTCTTTCTTTGAAAAAAGGAAGAGTAGTGTGCTGGCTATTTTTAATTTTAAAAATAAAAAGGAGAGATATGAGTGAAGAGTTTTAAAAAGATATTGATGTTGTCTTTAGCATTAACTTTTGTTTTAGTATTAGGAGCTTGTGATAAAAACGTAAGCGGTCTAGAGGAAGTTCAAGATAGAGGTGAGCTAATCTACGGAATTGCAGAAGATAACGAACCATTTAATTTTGAAGATGAAAATGGTGACAGGGTAGGTTTTGATATAGACATAGCAGAAGAAGTAGCAGAAAGATTGGGAGTAGATGCAAAACATGTTCAGGCTCAAGAGAAGGTTCTGTCAAATTTGCTAGCTTCTGAATATGATGTTGTGGTTGGAAGTGTTGATGTAACAGATGAAAGCAAGGCAAGAGTAGATTTTACTAAGCCCTACTATGCTGAAGAGTCGGAGTATGCTATAGCTGTTGTAAAGAGTGATCAAAAGTTTTTAGACGCTATAGATCAAGCGTTAGAAACTATAGTAGAAGATGGAACCTATGCTGAGTTAACTCAGAAGTGGTTTGGTGAAGATCTGACAGCTGAAATAAGATAAATCTAAAAACACTTGGGGAAAGCTGGTTTACCCAAGTGTTTTTAGATTTATTTAAAGAGCTTTTCAAAATAAATGACTAGTCGTGCAATTCTGAGAACTTTATAGTATAATAGAGTTAGTAGAGAACAAACATATTTATTTACTTATGCATTAATTTACTTACTTATGGAAATTTAGGGGAGGGTTGGTTATGAAAATCGCAGCTACTTTATTTTATCCAGGAGGATTTCATATCAAGGAAAAGAG
>NZ_JARIEF010000113.1 GCF_029266915.1 Tissierella sp.
TCTATCATACTAGTTACTCATGATCTTGGAGTAGTTGCAAACTTTGCAGACCGAATACAAGTTATGTATGCGGGCAATATAATTGAAACAGGAACTAAAGATGAGATATTCTATAATGCTCAGCATCCCTACACTTGGGCTCTGCTAAACTCAGTACCAAGACTTGATGTTGAAAGCAAGGAAGAGCTTTATTCTCTTGGAGGAACACCTCCAGACCTTATTCTTCCGCTTCCAGGCTGTCCATTTGCTTCAAGATGCGAGTATGCTATGGAGATATGTTTAGATACCAAGCCGCCAGAAACTAATCTGTCAGAAACACATAAGACTTATTGCTGGCTACAGCATCCGGATGCTCCCAAGACTAAAAGACCTGAAAAACTAAGAGGTGGAAAAATTGAGTAAAGAAAACTTAGTAGAAATAAAAAACCTAAAAAAATATTTTAAAGTGGGTAAAGGCTTAGATTTAAAAGCAGTTGATAATGTTACCTTCAATATAAAAAAGGGTGAAACATTTGGACTAGTAGGTGAGTCAGGATGCGGAAAGACTACCTGCGGAAGAACTATACTCGGAATATACGGAGCTACAGGAGGAGAAGTTCTTTTTAAAGGTGAAGATGTTCATAAAATGAATAGATCAGCTAAGCTTAAATTTAAGAAGAGCGCTCAAATAATATTTCAAGACCCTTATGCTTCCCTAGACCCTAGAATGACAATAGGAGATATTATATCTGAAGGAATGGATGTACATTTAAAACTTACTGGTTTGGAAAAAAGAGAAAAATTAGCAGATCTTCTTCAGAAAGTTGGATTAAACGAAGAACACGGAGATAGATTTCCTCATGAGCTTTCAGGAGGACAAAGACAAAGAATAGGTATAGCGAGAGCACTTGCGGTTGAGCCTGATTTTATTATGTGTGATGAGCCTATTTCTGCTCTTGACGTTTCTATTCAAGCGCAGATAGTCAACTTGCTTATAAAACTTCAAAGAGAGATGAATCTTACTTATTTATTTATTTCTCATGACCTGTCCATGGTAAAACATATTTCAGACAGGATAGGAGTTATGTATCTTGGATCTATGGTTGAGCTTTCAACAAATAAAAAAATATATGACAAGCCTCTCCATCCATATACTCAGGCTCTTATATCTGCTATACCGGTACCAGATCCAAAAACTGAAGAAACAAGAGAGCGGATTAAAGTTATAGGAGAAGTTCCCTCCCCTATAAACACACCTCCGGGATGCAAATTTGTAAAAAGATGTCCCTATGCTATGGAGCAGTGCCATGTAAAAGAGCCAGAACTTAAAGAAATAGAAGAGGACCATTTTGTGGCCTGCTATCTTTATTAAAAGGGAGGAAAGATATGTTAAATAAAACAACAATTGAAGATATATTCTTTACTGCCCTTGCTAGCGGAGGAGACTTTGCAGAAGTATTCTTAGAAGATGTCTTCTCCACGGAAATAGCTACAGTCGGCGGGGTTATAGAAAGAGGAATGAGCGGAAGAGACTATGGAATAGGGATCAGAGTTTTTTCCGGACTAGACTCAGTATATGGATTTACCAACAATCTAGACAAGGCTAACTTAATAAAGATTACAAAAAAAATAACTTCTGTTTTAAAAAAGAAGGATAATAGTTCCCTGCTTAATTTCAATGAAAAAAGAATAATAGACAATCATGGATATAAAACTATGCCGTCAAAAGTAGATTTTTCTAAAAAAATGGAATTAACTAAAAGAGCCTACAAGGCTGGAAAAGCCTATGACTCTTCAATAGTTCAAATGACAGTAAATTACTTAGATAAAGAGCAAGATGTACTTATTGCCAATACAGATGGCATATTTGTAGAGGATACAAGGGTTAAAACTAGACTTCTTATAATAGCTGCTTCAGAATATAAAGGTCAAATAGAAACTGGTTACATAGGACCTGGAGCGCTTATGGGCAGTGAATTTTACGATACTATAAATATAGAAGACTATGCAAAAGAAGCTGCCAGAAACGCAAAGGTTATGGCGAGCGCTGACTATTGTATATCTGGAAATATGCCGGTTGTAGTGGACTCGGGCTTTGGCGGACTGATGTTTCATGAAGCCTGCGGACACAGTTTGGAGGCTTCGTCAGTTGCTAAAGGATTGTCAGTTTTCTCAGATAAAATTGGCCAAAAGATAGCATCAGATGTAGTTACTCTAATAGACGATGGCTCTATAGCTAATGCCTGGGGATCTCTAGGAGTAGACGATGAAGGAACTCCAACCCAAAAGAACACACTTATAAAAGACGGAATTCTAGAAGGATATATGATAGATAGATTAAATGCTAGAAGAATGAATATGGACCCTACAGGTTCTGCAAGAAGAGAATCCTATAGATTTCCTCCAACTTCAAGAATGACAAATACCTATATAGATAGTGGAAAGAGTAAAAGAGAAGATATTATTGGAAATACAGAGCGAGGACTTTTTGCTAAGAATATTTCGGCAGGTTCTGTAAATCCGGCAACTGGAGACTTTAACTTTTCTCTATCAGAAGCTTACATGATTGAAAACGGGAAGATAGGAAAGCCTGTAAAAGGAGCTACCTTGATAGGTAACGGAGCCCAGATACTTAAAGACGTAGATATGGTGGGAGATAATATGAGCATTGGACAAGGCTACTGCTATGCTGCCAGCGGCGCTTTATTTATAGGAGCAGGCCAGCCAACTATTAGAGTTAATAATATGACTGTTGGCGGGAGGGATGATTCTGATGAATAGACTTGAAATTATAGAAGAAATTATAAAAAGATCTAAGGAAAAGGATATAGAAGAGATAGAAATCTATGTAAAGCAATCCTCTTCAACTGAGATAAACATATATGAAGGAAATGTTGAAAATTACTTTATTTCAGACGAAGAAGACCTAAGTCTAAGAGGCATATATAAAGGACACATGGGTTATTCTTATACTGAAAAATTAGCTAAAGAGAGTATAGAAGAGCTGCTGGAGAACTTAATTCAGTACGCCCAAAACAATGAAAATGAATATATAGAATCTATGACAGAAACTATAGATTCATTTGAAAAGCAAGATGAAAAGAATTTGTTAGATGGCTACAGTGATGAGCAGAAGATAGAATTTCTGTTGGATTTAGAAGAAAAGGCTCTTGCTGTAAGTGATAAGATAAAGACAATATCTGACTGCAACTATAAAGAAAAAACAGAAAATATATATATAAAAAATACCTTGGGACTGGAAGTTGAAGAAACACATACTACTGCTTGGATAAGTCTTGGAACAGTTGCAGAAGAAGATGGAAACATGCAGTCGGCCTACAGTAATCTGGTCATCAAAGATTTAACTGAGGATCTTAAAGACGTTCTTATAAGAGAAAGTACAGGAGACGCCCTGGATATGCTGGGAGCTGAACCTATAAGTTCTGGAAGATACAAGGTTATTCTTAGAAACAATGTTATGGCAGATATGATGAGCTATTTCCTGCCTGTTTTCTCAGCCAGTCAAGTTCAAAAGGGGCTATCTCTTATGAAAGGTAAAACTGGAAAAACTATAGGAGCCCCTACTTTAAATATGATAGAAGACCCAAATTTGAAAGAGGGAGCTTTTAACAGGAGTTTTGACGATGAAGGAACGCTTACAGAGAAAAAACATATAATAAAAGACGGTATCCTTCAAACACTTTTACACAGTAAAAAAACTGCTGAAAAAGAAGGAGAGGTTTCGACTGCAAATGGATTTAGAAGGTCTCACAAATCATCGATAGAGGTAATTCCTACAAATATATATCTTGAAGAAGGCAGTAAATCTTTGGATGATTTATTAAAGCAGATGAATGAAGGGATAATCATAACAGATATTCACGGACTTCATGCCGGTATCAACCCAACATCAGGCGATTTCGCATTGTCATCTAATGGTTTTCTTATAGAAAACGGTAGTTATAAAAGACCATTGGAGCAAATTACTATAGCAGGAAATCTGTACGATATGCTTAAAGAAATACAAGAGATAGGAAACGATATAAAGTTTTCCCATCCAAGTTCAGATTATTTAGGATCCCCCTCAATACTCATAAGCGGTTTAAGCATATCAGGCAAGTAGAAAAAAGCGATTATATAATCGCTTTTTTTTATTTCCCTTGCCAGTAAGTAAGTTTATAGGATCTACATAATCTAGTAAAGGCTTATATACTCTACTTAATTCAGTAAATAAGTTTATATACTCTACTTGATCCAGTTAGGGTTTATAGGCACTACATAATCCAGTAAAAGTTTATAGGATCTACATAATCTAATAAAGGTTTATTTACTCCACATAATCTAGTAAGGGTTTATTTAATCTATTTAACCCTGTAAAAGCTTATAGGATTTACATAATCTAATAAAGGTTTATTGACTCTAAATAATCCTGTAAAGGTTTATTTAATCTATTTAACCCTATAAAAACTTATAGGGTTTACATAATCCAGTAAATGCTTATATATTCTATATAATTCATTAAATAAGTTTATAAACTCTACTTAATCTAATAAAGGTTTCTTGATTCTACATAATCCTGTAAAGGTTTATAGACTACAATCTGTTAGTGGAAGCTTTGCTTATAGTCATCTCGAGCTTGTCGAGAGATCTCTTTTTTCTTGTCTACAAATAAAGCACAATATGATAATATAGGATATAGAGAAAAGTTAGGGGGTTTTTTAATGGAAAGTATAATAAAAATATCTCATTTAAGAAAGTTTTTTGGACCTAAAATGGTTTTAAAAGATGTTAATTTTCAAGTAAATAGAGGCGAGATAATAGGCTACATAGGACCTAACGGAGCTGGAAAGTCTACTACAGTAAAAATATTACTTGGTCTTATAGATGACTATGAAGGCGAGGTAAAAGTCTTTGGAAAGGATATAAGAGGTTCAGTAGACTACAAAGCTAAGATAGGATATGTTCCAGAAACAGCTGAAATATATGAAAATCTAACTGCCAGAGAATATCTTACCTTTATAGGTGGACTCTATGGAATAGACTATGATAAGGCAGATGTTAAGGCTATGAAGCTTATGGAACACTTTGGTATACTAGATGTTTACGATGCCAGAATCAGTTCTTATTCCAAGGGAATGAAGCAAAAGACTCTTATAATCTCAAGTCTTTTAAATGATCCCGAAATCCTTTTTTTAGATGAGCCCTTGAGCGGAATAGACGCAAATAGTGTTATGGTATTTAAAGAAGTTATAAGTGGCCTATCAAAGATGGGAAAAACTATATTTTATTCATCGCATATTATGGAAGTTGTAGAAAAGTTAAGTGACAGAATAATACTTATAAACAAAGGTGAGATAGTGGCAGATGGAAAACTTGAAGACATAAGAAGAGAATCCCTAGGCTCTCTAGAAGATATATTCAATGAACTTACTGGCTTTGACAGACATAGAGAAATTGCCCAAGAGATGGTTTCGGTTATAACTGAAGGTGATTTAAATGAAAAAGGATAACCTGTTGCTTAGGATTTTAGATCCTTTCAACCCTTTGTTTAAAAGAATGGATATAGACTATAGAGCTATGAGAAGTATATTGGAAGTAAAACTGCTGCTAGACAGCAGACGAACAGCCACCGCCTTGCAGGGACAGACAAGCAAGGAGCAGATGGAGAAAAATATGGATAAAAACAACTTTCTTGGCTCCCTATGGCTCTATGCCTTGCTTGGACTTATACTGGTTCCTCTTGTAGTTTCAGGAGATGAATATCTCTTTCCCATGAGCATAGTTTTCGGCATATTTATCTTTTTTATGATGACATCGCTTATATCAGATTTCAGTTCAGTTCTTTTGGACTTAAGGGATAAAGATATACTTCTTTCAAGACCTATAAGCAGTAAAACACTAAACGCAGCTAAGTTTATACACATAGCCTATTATATGTTTATGTTGAGCGCAGCTACGATAGGACCAGCCCTTATAGCCAGTCTCTTAAAGCGGGGATTTTTATTTTTCCTGGTATTTTTAATTGAAATAATACTTGTAGATTTATTTTTAATTGTAGCTACTGGGCTCTTATATCTTTTTATCTTGAGATTCTTTGATGGCGAAAAGTTAAAGGATATTATAAACTATGTCCAGATTGGTCTTACAATAACCATATCTATAGGTTACCAGTTGGTAGGAAGAATGTTTAACATAGTTGATCTTCAGACCATAGAATTTCAAGATAAAATATGGACATACTTCCTAGCACCAGTATGGTTTGCAGCCCCATTTGAATATATATTTAAAGGAAGCCGGGAAAACTATATAATTATCTATTCTATCCTGGCCATAGTTGTACCCATCGCAGCTATAGTTATCTATATAAAGACTATACCTATATTTGAAGCCAACCTACAGAAACTCAACAGTGCCGGCGGAATAAAAAAGAGCCGTACTGGATTTATAAGATGGATAGGCGGCTTAGTTTGCAAGACAGATGAAGAGACAAACTTATTTGTCTTTTCTACAAATATGATAAGAAATGAAAGAGTCTTTAAACTAAAGGTTTATCCCGGGCTTGGATTTGGATTGATCTTTCCCTTCTTGTTTTTAATTCCCATGATTTTGGATTCTTCTATCGCAGAGATAAGAGACTCCCAGATGCACCTGTCCATATATTTTATAGGATTTTTGATAGTTGGAATAGTCCAATACCTGGGATATTCAGGCAATTATAAAGGAGCCTTTGTCTATAAGGTTATGCCTATAGAAGACACTGCTTCAATAAACAAGGGTGCCTTAAAGGCCTGCTTTATAAATCTATTTACTCCTTTATTTCTATTTGAAAGCATAATATTTATATTTGTTTTTGGCCTTAGAATTCTGCCGGATTTAATAATAATATATATAAATATGTCTATTATTACAGCAGTCAATTTTAAAATCTTAAATAAAGATCTTCCTTTTTCCAGAGACTTTGAAAACTTCAGAAAGGGAAAACTTTGGGAGACTTTTATTGCCTTTATAATAATGGCAATCCCGGCTCTACTACATTTTTTAGCCATCCGGTTTTCCTTTAACCTATATATTGTAATGGGTATAGTTTTAGGAGTAAATTTCTTAACCTGGAAGTATATCTTCAAACAAAAGAAGCTTGAACAATTCGCCACAACAAACTGATATGACATAGGATCTTTCACGGATAAAATAAGGATAATTTATGCACGGTAGAGCTCTCGTGATATATCGCAATTATCTTTTGATATATAAGTTTTATCTATAGTTTTTATTCTTTAAATTAGGTATAATATTAGAATTATAATAAAATTTGAGGAGAGATCAATTTGAAAAAAAAATTAAGCGTTTTATTGCTAGCTCTTATGTCGATTTCATTGCTGATAGCCTGCAGTCCAAAGGATAATGGCGACGGAGGAAAGGGAGAAGAAGTTAAGGATGTTGATATTAAAGCGGTTCATAGTGCAGTAAAAGAAGAATATGGTGAAGATTATATTCCTTCCATGGAACTTACTTTAGATGACTTAGTTGCTAGAACAAAGGTAAACAAGGACAATGTAGAAGAATTTATAGCCGAAGTTCCTATGATGAGTACTCATGTAGACGAATTTATAGCTGTAAAAGCAGTTGAAGGAAAAGGTGAAGAAGTAGCAAAGGCTCTAGAAGCATATAGAGATTATTTAAATGAAAATTCTCTTCAATATCCTATGAATATAGCAAAAGTAAAAGCGGCAAAAGTTATAAGACACGGTGATTATGCGTTCTTTACTATGCTTGGCAAGTTTGATCAAGCGGAAGATCAAAGTGAAGAAGATGCCTTAAAATTTGCAGAAGCAGAAAATAAAAGAGCAGAAGATGCAATAAATGGATTTTTTAAATAAAAAAGATTAGCTTGGAGGATATTCTCCAAGCTAATTTCTGCTATTAGGGGGTAAAACATGGTATTTAGCAGTATATTATTCTTATTTTATTTTTTACCTATTACTTTAATAATATATTTTATAATTCCAAAAAAATTCAGAAATCTGGCGCTTTTTATTCTCAGTCTTATTTTTTATGGATGGGGAGAGCCTAAATACATCCTTATTATGATATTTTCAACAGTTGTAGATTACAGCGCCGGCAGAATAATAGATTATTATGATAAAAGAGACTATGAAGCAGGCAGGAAGCTGGGACTTATGATGTCGGTGGTTATAAATATTGGAATGCTATCATATTTTAAATATGGAGACTTCCTTATATCTAATTTAAATAATTCTTTAAATCTGGATATCTCTCTTTTAGGAGTAGCCCTTCCTATAGGAATCTCTTTTTATACCTTCCAAACAATGAGCTACACTATAGATGTCTACAGAAGAGAAGTAGCGGTCCAGATGAATATAATATCCTTTGGTACATATGTAACCCTGTTTCCTCAGCTTATAGCGGGTCCTATAGTAAGATATAAAACTGTAGCAGCTGAGATTGACAATAGGCAGGAAAGTTTTTCAATGGTAAGTGAAGGAATAAGTCGATTTATAATAGGTCTTGGAAAGAAAGTCCTCCTGGCTAACAATATAGGCCTGCTTTGGGAAAGTGTAAAGCTGATAGATACTTCTACACTTCCCATGCTGACGGCCCTTCTTGGGATCCTGGCTTTTGCATTTCAAATATATTTTGATTTCTCAGGCTACTCAGATATGGCTATAGGGCTTGGAAAGATTTTTGGTTTTAACTTTCTAGAGAACTTCAACTATCCCTATATGTCCCGTTCTATTACCGAATTTTGGAGAAGATGGCATATCTCTCTTGGAAGCTGGTTTAAAGAATATGTCTATATTCCCCTTGGTGGAAACAGAAAAGGAAACCTTAAAACTCTTAGAAATATAGTAATAGTATGGACCTTGACAGGTATCTGGCACGGAGCCAGTTGGAATTTCCTCTTTTGGGGACTTTATTTTGGATTTATCCTCATAATGGAAAAACTCTTTCTGCTGGAATTTTTACAGAAGATTCCAAGTATCTTCAGACGGATATATACTCTTTCTTTGGTTCTTATATCCTGGGTAATATTTTCTTTTGAAAATGTAGGCACTATGATTCTATATATAAAGAGGATACTGGGCTTTGGAGGTAACTTTTTTGATGATAGGAGCATTTACCTTCTTTATACAAATATAATCTTAATCTTAGTTCTTATAATAGCTTCGACAGATACTCCAAAAAAGATATACAGAAAATATAAACTTAGATGGAGATTTATGTTTGTTCTAGAGAATTTGGGCCTACTTATGATCTTGATAATGTCTATAGCTTACCTTGTAGATATGACTTACAATCCGTTTTTATACTTTAGGTTTTAGGAGGAAGAGGAGAAGATGAAAAATCAAATAAAAGATAAGATCCTAGTAGTTTTATTTGGAGCCTTGCTCCTTGGGCTAAGTGTTTTCAATCTATTAACTCCTGAGAGAGGTTTTTCTCAGAGGGAAAATAGATTTCTTGAGAAACAGCCAGAATTTAGCCTGGAATCTCTCATAAAGGGAGAATTCAGTGAAAAATTTCAAAAATATACATCTGATCAATTTATAAGCAGAGACCGCTGGATAAGCCTTAAAACAAGAATGGACCTGGCAATCTTAAAGCAGGACAACGGGAGGGTATATTTTGGGGAGGATGATTTTCTCTTTGACCTGGAGGCACCCTTGGACGGGGCAAGATTTATAAAAAATATGAAAAAAATAAATAGCTTTAAGAAGGAGACCGATCTTCCCTTAGACCTAATGTTGGTTCCGACAAAAACTACTGTCTATGGAGATAAGCTTCCAGCACGGGCTCCCACTATAGATGAAAAGGAACTTTTAAAGGATATAGAAGCTAAGCTGGATAGCTCTATAAATCTAGTAGACCTTATAGAAGTTCTAACTTCTAAAAATAGCCAGAAGCTATACTATAAAACAGACCATCATTATACCAGCCTTGGTGCCTACTATTCATATGCCCAGTATATGGATCATTTAGACCTAAAACCCTACTCCTTAGATTATTTTAAAAGAGAAGTTGTAAGTGATGAATTCCTAGGCAGTCAGTTTAGAAAATCAAGCTATTACAGAGGAAAAAGTGAAGAGATAGAAAGATTCATCCCGCGTGAGGATACTGTTAAAGAAATAATTAAAAACCAAGAGGAAAAAAGCAGCAGTCTTTATGATGAAAAATTTTTAAAAAAGAGTGATAAGTATTCTTTTTTTCTAGGCGGAGATGATGCGGTGGTAGATATAACAACTTCGGCAGAGGAAGGCGGAACTCTCCTGGTGGTCAAGGATAGCTTTGCTAACAGCATGATTCCCTTCTTAAGCCTTCATTTCTCCAGAATCATAGTTATAGATGAGAGGTACTTTAACATCCCCTTAAAAGACTATATAGAAGACCTTGAGATAGATAGGGTACTTTTCTTGAAAAATATAAGAACTTTTTATGACGGATAAAGTCAAAGAGATTAAAAATATTTAATAAAAAACTTGTAAGCCTAATTAGGTTTACAAGTTTTTTATTCGTGATGGATCTATTAAGAATTTCTCCTGAATTTTCTTATTATGAATATAGCCAATATAATAAGAGGAACTATTATTATCAAATAAGGAAGTGCAAAAACTATCCAGATAATAAAGTTTTCAAGAGCTAGTTTAAAGGCAAGCAGGGAATCTTTAAAGGCGTTCTTAAACCTGATCCAAAGTGATGAGTCTGCTCCTTCAACATTAGAATAGTTTCTGACTTCTATGAAGCTTAGATTTAAGGTAGTATAGTCTATTTTTTCATCAATAGATTTTAAATCTCCCTCCAACATTTCTTTTTCATAAATAGTATCTGTAAGTTCAGCTTCTATAGCTATAATATCTTCAATTTTCACAGCTTTTTCCAAAAGTTCTAGAAGTCTTTTTTCCTTGGAAGTGACAAGCTTAAGTCTTGATTCATTATCTCTATAGTATTTGGTTACATCATTTTTATCTGTATTTTCTTGAGTTACATTTCCAATAGTTTTAATTTCATCTTTAAAGGCATTTAAATTTTCCTTGGGCACTCTTACAGAGAAGTCGCCGTATCTATAGTTTTTTGAATATTCATAGCCTCTAAAACCTATATTTGAATTTTCTACAAAAGATTTATGCTTTTCTATTATGGTGTCCAGATCTTTTCTGGTATTATCAAAATCCATTGTTTCAAGAGTCATATAGTAGGTGGAGATTACCTTGTCTCCTTGGGCTATATCAGCGCTTTCTTTTTCTTCATCCATAACAGCAGGTGGCGTCTCAGGAGAGCTTCCGCCTACAAAAGAATCTTCATTTTTATCCCGGGCTGAACTACAGGCTGAAAGCAAAACTACTATTACAAGTAAAGCAATAAACTTTAGAGAATTAAACTTATATTTTTTCATTTTTATCATCTCCTTAGCTTAATTATATCTTAAAATAGAGTAAAAAAGATACAAAAAGACTACAAATTCATAATAATTTCTAGAATATATGATACAATAAATATAAGAAAAATAAAATCGGAGGAGATTGTTTTGGACTTAAAACAAATAGAAAAAGATTGCCGACAAGTGACAAAGGAGTTATTGAACGCGGCAGGGCTGGATCCTAAGAATGCAGTAGTCCTTGGAGGCAGTACCAGTGAAGTTATGGGGGATCATTTAGGCTCAAATACAAATGAAGAAGTAGCTGAAACTGTAGTTAAAGCTATAGTAGCTGTCTTAAAAGAAAATGATATCTATCCCGTGATTCAGTCATGCGAACATATAAACAGAGCTCTTGTTGTAGAGAGAGAATATGCTCAAATCCACAAGCTTGAGCCTGTGAATGTAGTGCCTGTATTAAGCGCTGGAGGAGGCTTTGCAACAGCTGCTATGAAGATCCTAGATGATCCGGTGGTAGTTGAACATGTAGGAGTTGAAGCTGGAATAGATATAGGAGATGTTTTTATAGGCATGCATCTTAAAAATGTAGGTGTTGTGGTTAGAAGCGAGATTAAGACAATCGGAAAAGCACACTTAAGCATGATCAGAACAAGACTTAGATTGATAGGTGGAGATAGGTCCAAGCATTTTTAAAGGTTTAAAGACTGGAAGTTTTGCTATTAATTTTTAAATATACATGGTAATATAGGGGTAACAATTAAATAGATATTTGAGGTTTAAATTTGTAATGATTAAAAGGGAAAAGGGTGAAAGACCCTTACAGCCCCCGCTACTGTAAGCAGTTATGTCTATATAGAGCCACTGGGAAACTGGGAAGGATATATGGAATATAAGCTGTAAGTCAGGAAACCTGCCTTAAATATTAAACTATTTTCTTCGGAGGGAAGAGTTAGTTCTTTAAAAAAAGTAATAGGACAGATGTATAGATAGATCCTATATAAACTTTTAAAAAAGAGCTTGCTTTCCTAAAAGAAATTAAGCTCTTTTTTATTTACTTAGAAGAAAATATATCCGAATCTATAAAAAACAAGGAGGAGAAAGATGAATTTAAGGAATAATACTATTAAAAGATTGGTATCGTTTTTATTTGCTTTTGCACTGATAATTTCTTTTGTAGCACCATCAGTAAGCTTTGCAGAAGGAAAACAGGAGAGTAAGTACAGTGTAAAGGTAAGAATAGAGGGAAGAGATTCTACATTTGTAAAGCCTATGCTTGTAAATTTTGACAGCTTAGAGATGGATGGATATCCTAGAATTGCAAAACCAGAAGGCGGGTTTAAATCACTTAAGCCGGTTCATGCATTAATGAAAGCTCTTGACAAGGCAGGAATAGATCCTAATGATGAATCTAAATTGAGCATACTCTATGACGGAACATATATTGGAATGATAAATGGACTAGAAGGCAACTGGATGTATACAGTTGATAATAAGAGCGCGGATCTTGGAATGAATGAATTTGATATAAAAAATGGGCAAGAAGTTGTTATGTATTACCAGGAAAACTGGGAAGACAGCTACTATACTTGGTTTGAGAAAGAAGCTATCCAAGTAAAGAAAGATGAAATTTTTGATCTTAAGCTCAATGCAAGCAGTTTCGGCAAGGAAGATACAGTTATGCAAGATGCCGTAATCCTAGTAAATGATAAAGAATATAAGCAAGACGGAAAATTAGTAAAAACTAATGCACAAGGACTTGCTTCACTTAGCTTTAAAGAAGAAGGAACCTATCACATAAGTGCAAGCAAGAAAAATGCAAAAGGAGAGCAGACCCTATCGAGGGCCTATGCATCTGTAGAAGTTAAAGGAGCAGTAGAAGTAAAAGAAGCTTCTATTAAATCCATTGAAGCTGTAAAGAACATAAAAGTAGAATTTGGAACTAAAGAAGACAGAGCTCTGTCACTTCTTCCTAAAACTACAAATATTATTGACAGCAATGGCAAAAAACATAGTGTTAATCTAAAGTGGAACCTAAATTCTTATTTAGGAGAACAACCAGCTGAGTATATTGCAAAGGCAATATTTACTCTTCCAGAGGGAGTAAAGCAATCCTCACCTGAAATGGAATTAAAATTAACTGCAGGAATATTAGTACTTGAAGAAAAAGAAGTAGTAGTTATAAATAAAGATCTGGATAAGGCTATAAAGGCAACATCAGATTATTATAAGAGGGATAATCCTGGAAATCCAACAGGAGAATGGGAAGCTTATATAGGGCTATGGGCTTCTGGAAATGCTTTGACAAGGGAATATGACTGGGAAGTTGTTGATCCAGGCTTAAAAGCAGATACATCCGGAAATGAAACACTAACATATGCCTACAGCCTTTTAGCGCAAGGAAAAGACCCTTCTAATATTTGGGGAGGAAGAAATCTCTTTGCAGAACTTGCAGGTCAGCAAAGAGATAATGGAGTATTTACTAATATCGGAAAGCACGTTTTCTCAATCGTCTTGCTTGACGCAGGAGAAAAGATGGGAGCAGACGTAGGATCTTGGAATGCGCCTAACAGACAAAAAGCTATAGATGAACTGCTAAAGATGCAAAATGAAGATGGAAGCTTTGCAAGCTTTAGTTATTTAGACCATACAGCGATGTCTCTAATTGCCCTGGCCGAATATAGGGACCAGGCAGAGGTAAACACCGCTATAAACAAAGCACTTGCTTTTTTAAAGAGCAAGCAAACAGAAAATGGTGGTTTTGATTATAAGGCAGGCAATGAAAAAGGAGAAAACTCCAATTCAATCTCACTTATAATTCAAGGACTTGTAGCGGTAGGAGAAGATATTACAAATCATAAGGGTGCTTGGGCTAAGGATGGAAAAACACCGCTTGATGCTCTGATGAAATATAAGCAAAAAGATGGCTCCTTCCTATGGAAGTTAGATACAAGCATAAAAGGACCGGCTACAAAGCAAGCTCTTGTTGCCCTTACAGACATTAAAAATGGCAAGTCTTCTTGGTTAAGATTAGGAGAAGAAATATATCTTTCTTCAGTAGGAGAAGAAGATGTAAAGGATTTGATAGCTGAAATAAATAAACTGCCAGCTATTGAAAAGATAAACTTTGATAATAAGACAGAAGTTATGGGAGCTTATAATAGATATATTAAACTTCCTCCAGAATATAAATTAAAGGTAACAAACAGTGCAGCGCTTCTAAAAGCACAAGAGAAAATATCAAAAATAGAATTGACTATAAAAGAGATAGATGACGGCATCTGGGACCTTCCTGGAAAGACATCTGATATAACTCTCAAGCATAAAGATAAGGTAGCAGCGCTACTGGTAAAATATAATAGTCTTTCTAAAAATGATAAAAAACATGTAAAATACTACAATGAATTACAGGCAGCAAAAGCTCAGATAGACAAATTAGAAAAAGAACAAGGCGGATCTACAGCTACTCCGGGAACAAGTACACCAGGGGGCAATAACGGAAGCGATACAGGATCTAACAGTGGAAGCAATACAGGATCTAACAGCGGAAGCAATAATTCACAAAACAGTCCAAAGACTGGAGATAATGGAATTTTAATGCCTATGATACTTCTTTTGATTTCAGGAGCTGTGATTGTATTATTATCTAAAAAAAGAAAAACAATCTAAAGAAAATAAGGCAAGAAAAAAGCAAGAAAGACAGATAAAAATAAGTTAAGGAACAAGCAAAAGCCAATTTAAATTGGCTTTTGCTTATATAAAGATTAGTAAAGGAGATAAAAACTTGAATAAAAAAATATTTGATAAAT
>NZ_JARIEF010000115.1 GCF_029266915.1 Tissierella sp.
CTTATGGTTACATCAAGGTCCGGGAATTCTTTTATTCCTATTTTTGAAGCTGAGTAGATAGAAGCTCCCGCTTCACTTACTATTATATAGGCTGTGTCTGTATCTATTTCTTTGAGAGTTTCAGCAACAAAGCTTTCGGTCTCTCTTGAAGCTGTTCCGTTTCCAATAGCAACTATATCTATCTTATGGGTCTTTATAAATTTCTTCACTATTACCTTAGCTTCATCTACTTTTGCTTGTGAAAATGTAGGATAAATAACTGCCTGATCTATAAATTTACCAGTTCCATCTATTACCGCAACCTTGCATCCTGTTCTAAAACCTGGGTCAAGTGCTAAGATGTTTTTATCTTTCATAGGAGCCTGCATAAGAAGAGGTTTTAAGTTTTCTGAGAAGACCTTTATAGCATCTTCTTCAGCTCTTTCCTTAAGATCATTTCTTATCTCTCTCTCTAGAGAAGGATAAAGAAGTCTTTTCCATCCATCAGCTCCTGCTCTTTTAATGATTTCAGAAGTAGTTGAGCCTCTTTTTAATGTTTTTATATTTAAGAGCTCTAGAATTTGTCCATCATCTACAGAAAGA
This sequence comes from Tissierella sp., assembly GCF_029266915.1. Lineage (GTDB taxonomy): Bacteria > Bacillota > Clostridia > Tissierellales > Tissierellaceae > Tissierella_A. The sequence goes on from NZ_JARIEF010000115.1 coordinate 583, forward strand.
CTTACCTTGAGTTTTTTATCCTTTTCTCCACGATTAAGGGCTAATATCCTGTGGTTTAAGATAGATCTTAAGGGCTCTTTATAGTCATAGTACATTCTATAAACTGAGTCTTCCTCATCTACGCCTTTAGAGATAATCATTCCCTTTTGAAGCATTATTCTCTTAATATCTCCTCTATAATCAGGATCATCAGAAATAGCTTCAGCTATAATATCCTCAGCTCCTGCCATTGCATCTTCAATGCTTTCGACGCCTTTTTCTTCATCGATATATGTAGCCATAAGAGTTTCTAGTTCTTCTTTTGAAATCTCCTGCTGCATAATAATATCAGCTAGGGGCTCTAGACCTTTTTCCTTTGCAACGCTTCCTCTAGTTCTTCTCTTTTGTCTAAATGGTCTATAAAGGTCATCTAATCTTTGAAGAGTTTCTGCAGCTTTTATATCTCTTTCTAATTCTTCTGTAAGTTTTTCTTGTTCATCTATAAGTCTTTTAACTTCTTCTTTTCTAGCTTCTAAGTTTCTTAAATAGGTAAGTCTTTCAGCCAGTTCTCTGATTGTTTCGTCCTTCATCTCACCTGTATTTTCTTTTCTATATCTTGCAATAAAAGGAACCGTGTTTCCCTCATCCAGCATTTCTACCAGATTGTCTACAAATTTCTTTTTTACTCCAAATTCTTTTACTAATAGTTCTATAATATTCAAAAAAACCTCTCCCTTTATCTTCTTATGCTTCTAGTATACTACAAAACTTCCACTAATTTAAACTTTGCTTAAAAAAACCCATAAAAAAAGCAAAGTTTAAGAAGTAACTTTGCTTTTTAGACATTCATTTATAAAATAATCAATAGATCCATCCATAACCTTATCTACATCGCCCATTTCAGCATTGGTTCTGTGGTCTTTTACCATGCTATAGGGATGGAAAACATAAGATCTGATTTGAGATCCCCAGCCTATCTGGGAATAGTTTCCCTGCAGGTCTTCAATCTTTTCCTTGTTTTCTTCTTCCTTAAGTGCAATCAGTTTTGATTTTAGCATATTCATAGCTGTCTCTCTATTAGTATGTTGACTTCTCTCTGACTGGCACTGGACAACTATACCAGTTGGTATATGGGTTATTCTTATAGCAGAGTCCGTAGTGTTTACATGTTGCCCGCCTGCTCCCGAAGCTCTGTAGGTATCTACATTTATATCTTTTTCATTTATCTCTACCTCATCTCCATCTTTGATCTCGGGAAATATATCAACACTTGCAAAAGAAGTATGTCTTTTTCCCGCACTGTCAAAGGGAGAGATTCTAACCAATCTGTGAACACCTTTTTCGCATTTTAAATATCCATAGGCATTCATACCCTTTACCAAAAGTGTAACCGCCTTTATGCCTCCCTCAGTATCGGATATAAGGTCAAGGGTTTCTACTCCATATTCTCTGTTATCAGCCCATCTTCTATACATTCTAAGAAGCATCTCAGCCCAGTCCTGGGCCTCTAGTCCTCCGGCTCCAGAGTGAATAGAAAGTATGGCATTGTTTCGATCATACTCTCCCCGAAGTAGAGCCTTTAGTTTATAGTCTCCTGCCCTTGCTTCAATCTCTTGCATCTCTCTTGGAATTTCATTGTCATCTTTATAGTCGGCAGATTCCAGTACTAGTTCTATCAAGACTTCTAGATCTTCTATTTTAGCTATTAGATCGTCAAAAGCTTTTATTTCACCGCTCATCTCTTTTGTTTCTATCATAATCTCTTGAGCTCTTTCTACATCATTCCAAAAGTCTATTTCAGAAGAGAGTTTTTCATTGGTACTGATTTTTTCTCTAAGAGATTCTAAGTCAAAGAGACACCGCTAATTCTTCTATCATCTCTTTTATTTCATCAAGTCTAGTTCTTTCTCTATAAATGTCTTGCATAGTTTCCCCCTATTGACCGCAACATTTTTTATATTTTTTACCGCTTCCGCATGGACAAGGATCATTTCTTCCTATTTTTTCACCTTTTACTATAGGTTTGTTCACTGTTCCTTCTCCGCCTCTGTTGGAAGTTGTAACCTTTGCTACTCTTTTTCTTTCGATATTTTCTGGATTTTCAACATGGAAAAGAAGTCCCACTGTCTCTTCCCAAATAGAAGCTGTCATCTCTTCAAACATATCAAAACCTTCCATCTGATAAGAACGAACCGGATCTTCCTGACCGTAAGCACGAAGGCCTATACCTTGTCTTAACTGATCCATTGCATCTATATGATCCATCCACTTGCTGTCTACTACCTGAAGAAGTATTATTCTTTCTATTTCTCTGAATTTCTCTTCTCCAAAGTCTTCTTCTTTTTTAGCATAAAGCTCTCTTGTTTCTTGAATTATCTCTTCTACAAGTTCCGCCTTTGTAATAGTTTTTACATCTATCTCATTTAAGAATCCTTTTTCTAAATTAAATATCTTCACAATATAGTTTTCAAGGCCTTCCAGATCCCACTCTTCTGGATACTCTGATCCATTGGTATAAAGTTCTATATTGCTTTCTACAAGACTCTTAGCCATATTTGCTATATCTTCTTTTAAGCTTTCACCTTCTAGAACTTTTCTTCTTTCACCATAGATAATTTCTCTTTGCTTGTTCATAACGTCGTCATATTGAAGCACATGCTTTCTTATTCCAAAGTTATTTCCCTCTACCTTCTTTTGAGCTCCTTCTATAGTTCTAGTTAAAAGTCCGTGTTCAAGAGGCTCATCATCTGGCATATTCATAGTTTCTACAAGCTTTGTAAGTCTATCTCCTCCAAAGAGTCTCATAAGATCGTCTTCAAGGGATATAAAGAATCTTGAACTACCAATGTCTCCCTGTCTACCTGCACGACCACGAAGCTGATTATCAATTCTACGCGACTCATGTCTTTCAGTTCCTATTATATGAAGTCCGCCGGCGTCTATTACTTTTTTCGCTTCTATATCTGCATCATCTTTATATTTTTTATAAATATCTCCATAAAGTCCTCTAGCTTCTAGAACTCTTTCATCTTCTGTTTCAAAGAACCCATCTATAAGGTCTATTACTTCATCTTCATAACCCATTTTTTTAAGTTCAATTTTTGCCTTGTTTTCTGGATTTCCTCCAAGGACAATATCAGTTCCACGTCCTGCCATGTTAGTTGCTATAGTTACCGAGTTAAATCTTCCGGCATCTGCTACAATTTCAGCTTCTCTTTCATGGTGCTTAGCGTTTAGGACTTCGTGCTTTATTCTTTCTTTCTTAAGCATCTTGCTCAGCATCTCTGATCTTTCTATAGTGATCGTACCAACTAGAATAGGCTGGCCAGTAGCATGTTTTTCTTTTATTTCTTCTACTACTGATGCAAATTTACCTATCTCATTTTTATATACACTATCAGCTAGGTCTTGTCTTTGTATAGGTTGATTTGTAGGTATTTCTACAACGTCTATATTATAAATTTCTCTAAACTCATCTTCTTCAGTCTTTGCAGTACCAGTCATACCAGATAGTTTGTTATACATTCTAAAGTAGTTTTGGAAGGTAATGGTTGCAAGAGTTTTAGACTCTGAACGAACATTAAGTTCTTCTTTTGCCTCTATAGCCTGGTGAAGACCATTGCTATATCTTCTTCCCTGCATAAGTCTTCCTGTAAACTCATCTACTATAAGTACTTCACCATCATTTACCACATAATCTGTATCCCTTTTCATAATACTTCTAGCCTTTAAAGCTTGGTTTATATGGTGAGCTATCTCCATATTATTTGGATCTGACAGGTTTTCAAGTCCGAAGTGCTTCTCCGCCTTTTCTGTACCTATTTCAGTAAGACTACAACCCTTAGCTTTTTCATCTATTAAAAAATCCACTGTCTCTTCTTTAATTTCTCTGTCAAAAAAGTCACTCTTTTGTTCATCTTGAGTTATAACTCTACTAGAGAGTCCCTTAACAAAATAGTCAGCTAGCTTATATAGATCAGTTGACTTGTCTCCCGCTCCAGAAATTATTAAAGGAGTTCTAGCCTCATCTATAAGTATACTGTCTACCTCATCTATTATGGCAAAGGAAAGTTTTCTCTGAGTCATCTCTTCCTTGTAGATAACCATATTGTCTCTTAGATAATCAAATCCAAACTCATTGTTGGTACCATAAGTAATATCAGCTCTGTAGGCTGCTTTTCTTTCTTCATTTGTAATTCCGTGGATTATACATCCCACAGTCAAGCCTAGAAACTCATAAAGTTTGCCCATCCACTGTCTATCTCTATTTGCAAGATAGTCGTTAACTGTTATTATATGAACTCCATTTCCAGATAAACCATTTAAATAAGCCGCAAGCGTTGCAACTAAAGTTTTACCTTCCCCAGTTTTCATCTCGGCAATTCTACCTTGATGAAGAATAATACCTCCTTGAATCTGAACCTTGAAGTGCTTCATTCCAAGTACTCTCCAGGAAGCTTCTCTTACAACTGCAAAAGCCTCAACCATTAAATCGTCCAGTGTTTCTCCATTTTCTAATCTATTTCTAAATTCCTGTGTTTTATTCTTTAATTCCTTATCTGTCAGTTTTTCTATTGTCGGTTCCAAATTTAAAATCGCTTCTACCATCGGTTCTATCTTTTTAAGCTCTTTTGTACTATAATCACCAAAAAGCTTACTAAAAATCCCCATATTCTTACCACCTTTCAATATATACATATCTCTCATTTTAACACTTATATTGTTGATATACAACTTTTATGGAGATAATATTTACAACTTATAGATTGGTCCTTTTTAAATATTATCTCCATAACCTGTTAATGAAAATTTAAACATAAAAAAAGTTGTAACCCTAAGGCTACAACTTTGTATTTATTTGATTTATATTTATTTGATTTTACTCTTGTGGTTCTATAAGTCCGTAATTTCCGTCTTTTCTCTTATATATAACTCCTATATCGTTTGTCTCACCATCTCTGTATACAAAGAAGTTATGGCCTAATAATTCCATTTGAAGAATAGCTTCTTCAGAGTTCATAGGTTTTACGCTGAATTTCTTTGTTCTTACTATATTCGGCTTGTCATCTTCTTCATCTTCTTGAAGCGGAAGTACATTTTCAAATCTAATTGTTTGATTTTCTTTATATTTCTTTTGAAGCTTTGTTTTATATTTCCTTATTTGTCTCTCTAAAACATCAACTGACTTATCTATACTAGCATACATATCATCGCTTGTTTCTTCAGCTCTTATTATAGTTCCTGGTATATTGATTGTAACTTCAATTGTCTTGTTATTCTTTTGAGTACTAAAAGTTACATTTCCCTCTATTGATTCTTGGAAATATTTTTCTAGCTTGTTTAATTTCTTTTCAGTTACCTCTCTGAGTGCATCTGTTACTTCGACATTTTTGCCTACGAATTGTATATTCATAAATACAGCCCCTTTCTATTTATAAGTATTGTTAAACTTATAAGCTTATAAGTATTGTTAAACTTATAAGCTTGTTTAATATTATACCCAATATTCTCAAATTATACCACCCTATTAATCTTAGCTTGTATTTCCATGTTCATAGCTTGTTAATAATAAAATTAATAACCTGTGGATATTGTTAATAACTTTGTGGATTAATGCATTTATCACCCTATTTAGTGTGTATAACTTTGTTAATTGTTCTTAACTTTAAATAAAAACTATTATTTATCTTATTTTTGTTTCATAATGCTGATAATTTAGGTATAATATAAACAAACATCTAAAATGTATTTAAAAAAATGGGAGTGATGAAGTGCCGCCGAATTTGACACTGGAATTTGCGATTCTTTTTGTATTGATCCTTTTATCAGGTTTTTTCTCTTCTTCAGAAACTGCTTTAGTTTCTTTAAGCAAGATAAGACTTAGACAAATGGTTGATGCAGGAGTTAAAAATTCCGAACTTGTAAGCAAACTAGTTGATAAACCAAACAAATTACTTGGTGCGATTCTTATAGGAAACAATATAGTAAATATTGCAGCATCCGCATTAGCAACATCTATAGCAATAGACATATGGCAGCAAAAGGGAATCCTAATATCAACAATTGGTATGACTCTTTTAGTTCTTATTTTTGGAGAGGTAACGCCAAAATCATTAGCTGCTCAAAATTCAGAAAAAACAGCACTTAAAGTGGCAAAGCCGATTTATTTTATAACTATAATTTTGGCTCCATTTATATATGTAATTACGTCTATTACAAATGTACTTATAAAACTTATGGGAGGAAGCATATCTAAAACTCAGCCTCTTATAACTGAAGATGAATTAAAAACTATAGTAAATGTAAGCCATGAAGAAGGTGTACTGGAAGTTGGAGAAACCAAGATGATAACCAATGTATTTGAGTTTGGTGACTCTCAAGCAAAGGATGTAATGACTCCAAGAACAAATATGGTCGCGCTGAGCGTAGACTCTTCCTACAAGGATCTAGTGGAACTCTTTAAAGAAGAAACTTTTTCAAGACTTCCAATTTATGAAGATGATATAGATGATATTATCGGAGTCCTCCATGTAAAGGATCTTATATTTTCTATAGAAGATCGAGAAAACTTTAATGTACGAGATTATCTAAGACCGGCTTTTTTTACCTATGAATTTAAATCTACACAGGAACTTTTTCAGCAGATGAGGGATAATAACTATCCTACCGCTATAATCCTTGATGAGTATGGAGGAACTGCTGGTATGATCACTACAGAAGACCTAGTAGAAGAAATCGTCGGAGAAATAACCGATGAGTACGATGAAGGCAATGAAGAAATAATAGTTATAAAAGAAGATGAATATATCGTTGATGGAAGCATGAAGATAGATCTTTTAAACGATCTTATAGGAACAAATATAGAATCAGAAGACTTTGACTCTATAGGAGGTTTTGTAATAGGAATAGTTGGAAGATTTCCAGATGAAGATGAAGTAATAGAATATGAAAACTTGAAATTTATAATAGAAAAATCAGAAAAAAATAGAATAGAAAAGATGAGAATACTTACCTAAGTATTCTCATCTTTTTTATAGAGACTTATAGCGCTAAGTCTCCTTTAGTGTGTTAAAGAGAGCTTTTTATAGTATATAAAAAAATTATTCCTATTAGTACTTATAAGTATAATAGTGTATAATTATAATTGTTATGGGATGATAATCTATCATCAGTAAAGATATTTAATTTTAGGGGGCAATTATGAACACTGCAAATAATAAGGGCTTAAAAAAAATAGAACTTGATGTTACAAAAAAGCTTTTTAAATATATATATAACAATGTAAATTTAAATAAAGTTATAGAAGATTTAGACAAGGAATATTCCTATTTTTATGATAAGGAAAACAATATAGCTTTTAATATATGGCTTAGTTTGGACTATATACATAAAAACGGAAAAACTTTTACAGAACAATTTCTTGAAGAACAATCTACTGGTTTGACTAAAAAAGAAAGAAAAATACTTGAAGAGAGAAAAGACTCTTATGTATCCTTATTTGAAATAATAAAATATGACAAGGAAAATGTACTTGTAAGAGATCTTTTAACTGAACAAAACTTTTCTCTGGTAGAACCCGATCTTCCAAACATTATAAAAGAAGGTGAATATGTTTTCTCCAGAATAGGAAAGAGTTTTGATAATTATAATTTTATAGGAGATATAAACTACCTCCCCCTTTCAAGCAAGAGCGAATTTGTAAAAAATGTACTTAAAAACTTCAATCTTACCAGACGAGATTACCGAGGTCTTACTATGAAGGATTATCTAAAAAGATTTGGAATAAACCTTTATAAAATATATGATGAAATAATATTTTACCTTATAGACTCCGAAAGTGAATTCGACTTTTATGCTTTAGATGAGCTTGAGGAATTTAATGAATTTGAAAACTACCTAAATTCAAAGATGAGTGAAAATGAAACGATCTCTCATATCAATAATCTATCCAATATAGTTGAATACTATCTTGTAGATAATGATAAGACCATTGAAGATCTACCTATTCTCAATTTAAATAATTTCTTTAATGATTCTATAGAAGATGGATTTATAGGGGTCAGACGTGAACTTATGGCCTATATTAAAACTTTAAAGCTCTACTTCCATTTTCTCAGCAGGAGAGATGAAAAGTATATAAAACAATATAAGAAAATATTAAAGATAAGCGATAATCCATTTGTTCTTATTAAAAAACTTAACTCTTATGAACAGAGTTTTAAAATTGATAAAAATCTTTCTTATTATATAAAAGATCTGCTAAACTCAGATGCCTTAAAGCTTATTAATGACTTTGATGTTTTTCTAATCTATATAGAAGGAAAAGTATTAGACTTAACAGCTAAAAAATCTTTTATAAAAAGAGAAGATCTTCTGCAGATAAATGAGCATTTAGAAAGCAGCAGCAATATATCATCCAAAGCTCCGAATCAAAGAGACTTTATAAATATTAACTTCTTCTACTATCTAGCTCTGGAACTTAATATTTTAACTATACTTAAAAATAAGATGTATTTTAATAAAAAGGCTATGGACTATCTTCTACTTGAAGATGATGAAAAATATCTACTTCACTTTGAATTTATCCAAAGTGAAAGCTTTGTTTTAAATGTTTTAAACTATGAAAATGACTTCAGCCGAAAAGAAAAGGATGATTTTTTAGATAGATTGTCTCTTATGAATCCTTCAAAGAAATATTCTTATGACTATTTTTCTTTAGATTCCAAAAATCACTTCTTCTCTTTTGGAAGGTATTTTAAACTTATAGGTTTAATGGACTATAACTTATATGAAGAAAACTCTATAAAAATCACAAGACTAGGCAAAAAGCTTACTAACTACGTGCTTCATAATAAAGATTCTAAAGATAAGATAAACATTATAGATATAATGCAATTTAAAAGATAAGAGGAGGAAATTATGGACAAATTACTTTTAGAGGACTTCACAAATTATAAATATCTATCTGCTCTTAAGTTTTCACCCACTTCATCTCACAGTGCTTTTATCAATACAGAAATAGACCTGGATAATAATGAGTATACTAACAAGATAAATATACTCAACAACAGCGATAACTCTGTAGATGAAATTGATTATTCTAAGCGTCATTCAAATCTTATATGGAAGGATAATGAAACTATTATCTTTTCAGCTGATGGAAAAGAAGATAAGGAAAGGCGAGAAAAAGGTGAGCCTTTTACCTCTTTTTATGCAATGAATATAAGGGATAAGGAAGCTGAGCTTTTATTTGAAATAGCGCTGAATATATCTTCTATTAAGATATTGGATGAAGAAAGATTTATATTCTCCGCCAGCTTTGATCCTAGATTCTCAAACTTCCGCAATCTTGATAAAGAAGGAAAAGAGGAGTTTTTAGAGAGTTTAAAAGAAGAAAAAGACTATGAAATATTAGATGAAATACCATTTTGGTTAAATGGCGAAGGTTTTACCAATAAAAAACGAAAAAAACTATACATCTATAACTTTATAGAAGATTCTCTAACTGAAGTAACTGATGATTTTACCAATGTTTATTCATTTGAGTTAGATGCAGATAAAGAAAACATCTTGCTTGTAAGCAACTCTTATATAGACAAGAGATATAGTTTTACAGATCTCCAGATGTATAACATAGCATCTGATAGTCTTATCAAGATCTCTCCCTATGAAGATTTCAGCTATTCCTATGCTAATTTTCTAGAAGATAAAATTATATTTTCTGGCTCTGATCTAGTTGACTATGGTATAAATCAAAATCCTAATTTCTATTTAACTGATTTAGATGGACTCTCAGCTAAGAGAATTTCTCCTGAAAGATTTAATTTCAGCTCCAACAACTCAGTTGGAAGCGATTCAAGATATGGCAGTACTCCTACTACAAGGGTCGATGGACAGTACTTGTATTTTGTAACTACTGAAGGGGATTCTTCCTTTATAAATCGAATAGACAAGGAAGGAAAGATAAAAAAATTAACCAACAAAAAAGGTTCTATTGATGGATTTGACGTTTTTGAAGGATGTATAGAATTTATAGGGCTCAGAAGTTTAAGACTTCAGGAAATATATCTTCTTAAAGAAAAAAAAGAAATACAAATTACAAATTTAAATCAGTGGGTAATTGATATCAAAACCCTCTCTATTCCTGAGAAACTTACCTTTAGAACTGATAATGCAACCCTTATAGAAGGTTGGGTTATGAAGCCTACAAACTTTAAACTAGGCGAAGAATATCCTGCTATTCTAAGTATTCACGGGGGCCCTAAAACAGTTTATGGAGAAGTTTTCTTTCATGAGATGCAGTTTTTAGCCAATCAAGGATATGTTGTTTTCTTCTGCAACCCAAGGGGTAGCGATGGTAGAGGAGATAAGTTTGCTGATATAAGAGGAAAATATGGAACTATTGATTATGATGATATTATGGAATTTACAGATTTAGTCTTAGAAAAATACCATTTTATAGATAAGAAAAGATTGGGTGTTATGGGCGGCAGTTATGGTGGCTTTATGACAAATTGGATAATTGGTCACACTGATAGATTTAAAGCAGCGATTTCTCAAAGAAGCATTTCTAATTGGATTTCTAAATTTGGAACTACAGATATCGGTTATTATTTCGTAGATGATCAGATAGCAGCGACTCCTTGGAATGGTTCCGATAAGCTTTGGGACAGTTCTCCTATGAAGTATGCTGATAAGGTGTGTACTCCTACTCTCTTTATTCACTCTGAAGCAGACTATAGATGCTGGCTTCCAGAGGGTATTCAAATGTTTACATCTTTAAAATATCACGGAGTTGAAACGAGACTTTGTATGTTCAGAGGAGAAAATCATGATCTAAGCAGAAGCGGCAAGCCTAAAAGCAGGATTAAAAGGTTGACTGAGATAAAAAATTGGTTTGAAATGTATTTAAAATAAAAAAGGGGTGCTCGCATGGAGTCATTTTTACTGAGACTTATGAAAATAAAACCTATAGTCTTTTTAGACCAGCTGATTTTTAGAATTAAAGATGATGAGGTATTTGTAACGGGCACTCAGTTGACATTTTTTCTTATACTTTCAATATTTCCATTTATCATAATGCTGCTAAATATTATAAGTTATACACCTTTTATAAAACAAAATACATTAAATGATCTTATATTTTATCTTCCAACAGCAACTCAGGAACTATTTAGAGGCTTTGTATCTGAAATAGCCAGAACCAGCAGCCAGGAACTACTTTCTGTTGCGGCGGTTCTTGGAATATGGTCTTCTTCATCAGGAATTAAATTCCTGATGAAAGCAATAAATAAGGCCTATGATTATAGGGAACACCGTGGGTATTTTAAGCTTAGATTTATGTCTATGATTTTCACTGTAGCTATATTACTGCTTATTGTACTGGTCTTTTTAACCCTTATTTTTGGAGAAGTTCTGACAAATAGATTGTTTAGTATTTTAGGTATCAGTTCATTCTTTTCAACGCTCTGGTCCTATATTAGAATACTAATCCCTCTGCTTTACATGATACTCATGTTTGCACTTCTTTATAAATACAGTCCTTCTAAAAAGGGAGGCCAACCTATAACATTTTTAAGCACCCTGCCAGGAGCTATATTCACAACCCTTGGCTGGATGATAACATCTATACTCTTTTCATATTATGTAAACAACTTTGGAAGATATGCTATAACCTACGGAAGCTTGGTTGGAGTTATACTTCTTTTTATATGGCTTTATATAAGCAGTATAGTGATAGTTTTGGGTGGAGAAATTAATGCAACTCTAGAATTCTTCAAAATAAACGGATATAAAGTTCATGAAGATAAAAGTTTAATTATAAATTTAACTAATAAATTTTAAAGTTTTCTACTAGAGGTAAGAGCTAGAGCAAAAATAGCTTTTGCCTCATTTTTTATTAATTCTTTTGCACACTCTTGCATTGTAGATCCGCTAGTTAAAATATCATCTATTAAAAGAATAGATTTATCCTTTACTTCTTCCTTATTTCTAACTCTAAAAGCATCTTTTAAATTATCTTGCCTATCCTTTTTATCTAGAAAATGCTGGTCAAAAGTGTGGTTTTTCTTTACTAAAGTTTTTGAAAGAGGAAGATCGAGCTCTTTAGATACAAACTCTGCTAAGAGTTGGGATTGATTATAGCCTCTTATGGCTTCTTTCCTCCGGTGGGAAGGCACAAAGGCTATCATATCAACTTTTCCATCTAAGCCTTTGGAATAGATGGTGTCGATTAAGATATGTCCCAATGGTTTATATAGATAAGATTTATGGTTGAATTTGAATTTTTTTATTATTTCCTTCATAAACCTATCATATACAGTGCTGTAGTAACACTCCTTTATAAAGTCACTCCCCAGCTGAACTTCCTTATCTACCTGATCTATATTAGCCTTGCATCCCTTGCAAATTGAGTTTACTATTTTCTCCTCATCTTCCTTGCAGAGAAAGCATAGATTATCGCTTGGAAATATCAATTCAAAGATACTATTTATATAGTCCATTTCCGATTCCTCCTTCATAGAGACTCTTAGCTATAAAACATTTCTACATACTCTCTTATCTTTCTATCAAGGCTTGAGTACCTTTTGGTTATACGATTGTTTCCTATCATCATCCTTAAAAATCTTTCTTCTCCAACTAGTACTACAAGCTCTCTTGCCCGTGTTATACCGGTATAGATTAAGTTTCGTGTCAGCAGCATAGGAGGACCCCAGTGAACAGGCATTATAACTACTGGAAATTCACTTCCCTGCGATTTATGAACTGTTATAGCATAGGCAAGTTTCAGTTCATCTAAATTATTAAAGCTGTATTCTACTATTTTTTCTTCATCAAAGAGTACTTTTAAGTTGTTGGCTTCATGATCTATTGACTGGATTGATCCAAAATCTCCATTAAAAACTCCTTCTCCCTTTTCACCATTAAATCCACCGTTTATCTTTTTCCATTCCAGCTTATAATTATTTTTTATCTGCATTACCTTATCACCTACTCTAAAGAGCTCGTCACCAAACTTTTTTTCAGCTTTAAATGTAGATCTTGGATTTAAAGCTTCCTGAAGTTTTATATTTAAGGAGTTTATTCCTACATCACCTTTTTTCATGGGTGTTAAAACTTGAATGTCTCTGAGGGGATCATAGTTATAAAACTTGGGAAGTCTTGTTTTATTAAGCTCTATTATAGTTTCTAAGCTTTCCAAGGGATTGGTTTTTGATAGAAAGAAAAAATCCTTATCTTTTACATTTAATATCGGTGACTCGCCTTTATTTATCTTATGGGCATTTACAACTATCATACTTTCTTCTGCCTGTCTGAATATCTTATCTAACATAACTACTTTTATTCCTTCTGAAGATATAATATCCCTTAAAACATTTCCAGCTCCTACACTTGGGAGCTGATCTATATCTCCAACAAGTATAACTCTAGTTCCTTCATTGACGGCTTTTAAAAGACTGTTCATAAGCAGTATATCTATCATAGAAGATTCATCTACAATTATAACATCAGCTTCTATAGGGCTGTCCTCATCCTTATTAAAGGCCATATCACTCTCCATATAGGAATATTCTAGCAGTCTGTGGATTGTTTTACTTTCAATTCCGGTAGTTTCGGTCATTCTTTTAGCTGCTCTTCCAGTTGGTGCGGTTAGAAGAACAGTCATTTCCATATCTTGAAATATTTTTATGATTGCATTTATGGTAGTTGTTTTACCAGTTCCCGGGCCCCCTGTTATTACAACTACTCCATTTTTAATTGATTCTTCTATAGCAAGAAGCTGCCTAGCATCAAACTCTATAGAATCCTCTTTTTCTATACTTTTGATTTTTTGCTCGATATCTATTTCCAGGTTTTCAAAATCTGCTCTGGAGAGATCTACTATCTTTGCAGCTACATTGTTTTCAGCTTGGTGAAAAGGTGCATAGTAAACTAAAGTTATATCGTCTTCAACTACTATATGAAAGTTTTTCTTAAATATAAGATCTTTTATGGATTCTTCGATGGAAGAGGCATCTATAGATAAAAGTTCGCTCGTTTTTCTAATCAGCTCATCTTTAGGAAGATAGCAGTGACCGTCATTGGATGCCTGCATCATTGAATATTTTAAGCCTGCTTCTATTCTGTACTCAGAGTTTAAATCTATTCCCATGCTTTGAGCTAATGTATCTGCTGTTTTAAATCCTATTCCATATATATCTTCTGACAGTCTGTAGGGATTTTCATTTACCAATTTTATGGTGTCGCTTCCATATTTTTTATAGATCTTTATACCGTTATTTACTGTAATATCAAATTGCTGAAGGTAAACCATTATATCTTTTATCTCTCTTTGTTCTTCATAGGCTTCTGCTATCTTTTCAATCTTTTTTTCACCTATTCCTGGTATTTTCTTTAACCGCTCTGGATTGTATTGTATAATGTCCAGTGAATCCTCTCCAAAAGCTTCTACTATATTCTTGGCAGTTTTAGGACCAATATAGGGAAGAAGTCCCGATGCCAGATAGTTTTCTATTCCCTTTAGCGTAGAAGGTATGGTAGTTTTAATAGTTTCAAACCTTAGCTGCTCACCAAAGTTATCATGGTAGATCCACTCTCCTTCTACTTCTACCATCTCATCTATATTCATAAAAGCTGCATTGCCTACTATAGTAACTAAACCATCAGATGTCTTAAGTTTTGCAACAGTATATCCATTTACTTCATTTCTAAATATTATATCTTCTATTACTCCTTCTATAGTTAACAAAAAAGCCCTCCTACTCCTAAATGATTTATATTCTGGATTGCGAAAATATATTATGTAAGTTCTCCCTATATTTAAAATTTATCTGTATAGGGAGAAAACAGATTTAATTTCATATTTAAAGTGTCTATTAAGCACATTAAAATTACTTTTCTATGTAAATTATAACATATGTTTGCTTTAAATGTAAAAAAAGATGACTGATAAACAGTCATCTTTAAAGTACCTTAGCTATTGTTTTTGTAAGTTCATTTATACTTTCACTCAGCTGATTTAGCTTTCCTTCAATCCTAACCAAGAGATAGATGGAGATGACTATTGGAAAACCTAAATTTGCTACATGAGTATATATCTCTTCCATCTTTAGTCTCCTTTAAGCATCCTTAAAACTCCATATTAGCTACTGTTGTAGTTATAACTCTAGCTCCAACTGGCTTTACTAAATGAGTATTGTTAGATATAAATATATTTTTCTCAAGTATAGCCTCCATAGTAGCCTGCACCTGAACTTCTTCCAAGTCTTCTTTTGGATCTGGAACTGAAATCTTAAATTTTTTATCAGCTGCATCTAGAAAATCCAATTCTAAAACTGTCTTTATCATCTTCTCACCTCCTTATTTTCTTCTTTTTAGTTTATTCTTGGATAAGTTTTACCTCTTCAACCCTCTTAACGTTTAGCATATTTTTACTTTGAAGAGTTTGAAGGGCTGCCGCTGTTGCGTAAAGATCTTCATCTAAAACATCAGTTTTTATCTTGCTGTATGATTTAGCGATGATCTTTTGTTTATCGTCTACTATCCCTCCATCTAATTCTAATTTTAAATTCACTTTTTCTACTACAGTTCTAATAGCCATTTTTTTCACCTCCTTCTTCTTGTTCAATATATAGCAGCAGGAGGGGAAAATTACTATTGCTATTTCTTCTTATTAAATATATTACTAAGTCCCATACAAATACTAGTAATTTTAGCCATAAATATTCATTGATGGTCCTGTTAGATAAAAAACTCCCTATAAAGAGATAGGTGTTGGCCCATTTCTTTATAAGGAGTTTTATTCTTCTACTATTATCTTGTTATTTCAATATTACTTTATTTTTAAAGCTTCTGTTTTATCTAGCTTCTCCCAAGGAAGGTCAAGATCATCCCTGCCAAAGTGACCATAGCTTGCAGTTTGTTTATAGATTGGTCTTTTTAAATCTAAATCTCTGATAATTGCTGCCGGTCTTAGATCAAAGTTTTCATTGATCTTATCTATAATTTCTTCATTAGAAAGTTTACCGGTTCCAAATGTGTCTACATATATAGAAAGAGGATGGGATACGCCAATTGCATAGGCAAGTCCTACCTCACATCTGCCGGCTAGGCCCGCTGCTACTATGTTTTTAGCAATATATCTTGCCATATAGGAAGCTGATCGGTCTACCTTTGTTGGGTCCTTACCTGAGAAAGCTCCACCTCCATGCTTGCTAAAACCTCCATAGGTATCTACTATAATCTTTCTGCCTGTAAGGCCTGCATCTCCCATAGGTCCTCCAACTACAAATCTTCCTGTTGGATTTATAAAGAACTGAGTTTGCTCATCTATAAGTTCATTTGGAACTACTGGCTTTATTACATATTCCATTATATCTCTTTTTATAGTCTCCAGCTTAGTTTGTTCACTGTGCTGGGCTGATACTACTATATTTTCTATTCTTACTGGTTTGTCGTCTTGATATTCAACTGTAACTTGAGTTTTGCCGTCTGGTCTTAGATAGTCAAGAGTTCCGTTTTTTCTTACCTCTGCCAGCTTTTTAGCCAGCTTATGAGATAGAGAAATAGGCAGGGGCATATACTCTTTGGTTTCATTACATGCGTAACCAAACATCATCCCCTGATCTCCTGCACCGGTTTGATCGAGTTCATCTTCATCTTTTTTATCAACACCCATGGCAATATCAGGTGATTGTTCATTTATAGAAGTTACTACTGCACATGTTTCAGCATCAAAACCATACTTGGCTCTAGTGTAGCCTATTTCGTCTACAGTGCTTCTTACTATCTTTGCTATGTCAACATAGCAGGAAGTAGTTATCTCTCCAACTACAAGAACCATACCAGTTGTAGCCACTGCTTCGCATGCAACTCTTGCATCCTTGTCCTGTTCTAATATTGCATCCAATATCGCATCTGATATTTGGTCACAAACTTTATCAGGATGACCTTCTGTAACTGATTCAGAAGTAAATAAATCTTTTTTCATTTTAAAGCCTCCTCTTTAAATATAAAAAAACCTCTTCACAAAGAAAAGGTTTAAACATTTTATGCTTACACCCTTATCTTTCAGAAAAAATATTTCTGCGGGATTTAGCACCTTGTATTATATACTGGTTGCCGGATTTCATAGGGCCCATACCCTCCATCACTCTTGATAAGGAACTATTTAGTTTTACTGCTCTAGTTTATCATAAGAAAAAACAATAGTCAATTCCATAATACTGAAAAAATTCCATGGCTCACTGCAAGGGTTATTATGCCTGATATTACAAGCCCCAGAGACATGGCTATAAAAGATTTTCTTATATCCAGTTTTAGAATAGATGAAATCAGAGCTCCCGTCCAGGCTCCTGTTGTAGGTAATGGAATACTTACAAATATTAAAAGACCTAGCAAGCTATATTTTTTTATAATTTTAGCCTTTTTCATCGATCTCTCTTTTATCCTTCCCAAAGTAGCTGAGAAAAACTTTGTCCTTTCAAAATGAAGCATAAGAGGATTTAGTATATTAAGCAAAAGCGATACAACAATGATGTTTCCAGCTATACTTATAATTGCGCTGCTAAGAGGATCAAGTCCTAAAGATATTCCCAGAGGAATTGCACCTCTTAATTCTACTAAAGGAAGCATGGCAAAAAACATAACTATGATTTCAATTTTTAATTCTTCAAATATCTCTATCATAAAACTCCATTCCCCCTCTTCTTCCTTATTATAGACTGCTTAAAACTATAATTCAATGAAAATAAATATCAAAATAAGCGTCTTTTTAGTCTTTATTAAGGAAAGGTTTGATTAATAGAGATATTATGAGCTTTTTTTATATAATGCTAGGTTTGTTGCTTTTAAACCTCTTTATACCTTTTCTATTCCACTCTATCATCTTTATATGCTATTGCATTATCCTCGGATTTATCTTATACTATAATAGTTGGCTGAGAGAGCGACGGGGTGTAGCGCAGTTTGGTAGCGCACGTGGTTTGGGACCATGGGGCCGGGGGTTCAAATCCTCTCACCCCGACCATAATAAGTCGGCAAAAGAAACTATTGAATATTCAATAGTTTCTTTTTTTATATTTTTTTATATCCCTGATATTATATGCTATTAATTCAGATATAACAAAGGCTATTTGTATTAATATTGATTATCTTGAAAATAATATTTATACAATATAAACTCACAGATAATAATTTATTTTTATTTAGTCTTGCTAGTGAATGCTTTTAATAATAGCCATAATTCCGCCTCTAGTAAAAGCCTTATTTACATCTTTTAAGAGATTGTATCTGTCTATCAATGATCTAGTCATTATAATAGAATGAATTGAAATTAGAGCTAGTAGGGAAGCTTACATCGGGTTACTCAGGCAACAGAAGCACTTTATAAACTCCCAGCTTATAAAACTTAATAACTTTTATATAATTTGCTTTTATATAGAAAATAGGGATAGGATAGTTTAAACTTTTATTTTTAGAACTTAATTTTAGACATAAAAAAAGAATGTATTATTTAAATATACATTCTTTCATTTCTTAATTTAAATTGTCTTTCTGTAAATAATAGCTCCAAGATTTGTAAATTTCTCCTCTATATCATCATATCCTCTTTCAATATGATAGATATCTTCAATCTCAGTTGTTCCTTCTGCTACAAGTCCTGCAAGAACAAGCGCTGCTCCAGCTCTTAAGTCAGTAGCCCTTACTCTGGCTCCAGTAAGACTCTCTACCCCTTGAATAATTGCAGATTTACCGTCTATCTTTATATTTGCTCCCATTCTCTTAAGTTCATCAACATGCATAAATCTATTTTCAAACACAGTTTCTACAACTACACTTGTACCCTTGCAAAGAGTCAACATAGCCATAAACTGCGCCTGCATATCTGTTGGAAAACCAGGATACGGAAGAGTTTTTACATCTATTGGCTGGAGATTTTTATTTCCTATTACTCTGATATTTTCTCCATCTTCAATTACTTCAGCTCCAGCTTCTCTAAGCTTCGCAATTACCGGCTTGATATGACTTGCTATAACATTCTCAACTAATACATCTCCGCCAGTTATAGCTGCTGCAACTAAAAAAGTTCCCGCTTCTATTCTGTCTGGAATGATTTGATGAGTACATCCGCCTAGTTTTTCAACACCTTTTATTCTTATAGTACTAGTTCCAGCTCCCTTTATGTTAGCTCCTAGTTTGTTTAAGAAGTTTTGAAGATCTATGATTTCTGGCTCCATAGCAGCGTTATCAAGTACAGTTTCTCCCTCTGCCATAGAAGCTATCATCATTATGTTTTCAGTAGCTCCAACTGACGGGAAGTCTAAATATATCTTTCCGCCTAAAAGATGCTCTACTTCTGCATCAATGCTTCCGTGGTCAGTGCTTACGTCTACCCCAAGTGCTCTAAATCCTTTTAGATGAAGGTCTACTGGACGTGTTCCAATAGCGCACCCTCCTGGAAGTGATGTTTTGCTCTTTCCAAGTCTTGCTAAAAGTGGTCCCATTACTAGAAAAGATGCTCTCATCTTGTTTACAAGATCATATCTAGTTATGTGGTTATTTAAGTTATTTGAGTTTATCTTTATTGTGTGTCTGTCCAAGAATTCTACTTCTGAACCTAAGGATCTTAAAACCTCACAAATTATACCAACATCTCTAAGATCTGGTACATCTTCTAATATTATATCTTCAGTTCCCAATAATGATGCAGCTATTATAGGAAGTGCAGAGTTTTTTGCTCCATTTATTCTTACTTTTCCTTTTAATGGAGGGCTCTTCTCTACTACTATTATTTCCAAATTATCTCCCCCTACTTTGTTTTCATGTTTTAATTATAGACGCGCCTATAAACGAGTATGTATAGTCTTACACTATATTATACCTTATTGATAGGATAATGTTAATCTTTTTTACTCTTTATTAATCTTTTATATCTTAAAACTTCTATATCCTTAAGATATTTTATAAAATGACTTAATTAAGAGGTTTTATCTGCTCTTATAAAAATCTCTAAAGTTTTTATAAGAAATCATCATTATAATATTTACCCTCAGCCTCTCCTACCAAACAGGAAGTTTAACCTATTTACAGGCAAAAGCTTTAATCTATTTCTATCCTTTCCATTATATCATTAATCTATAAAAAGTCACTCTTTTTATAGATTATATAGATTTCTATAAATTATAGGTTTAATTGTCGCACTTTTATCACTTTTTAAATTCGTATATTATAGCAATTCTCAACCTAATATTTATAACAAGAGTTTTTTTAGCTTATAGATCTCTTATCTAGCATAAAAAATAAGCAACCCCTTTATTTAATTAAATAAAGAGGTGCTTATAATATGAATCTTCTTATTTTCTATGCTTTGATACGTCAAGTCTGTTGATAGATCTTTTTAAAGCAGCTTCAGCACGAACTAGATCTGTATCACTTGCCTTAGCAAGCCTTTTCTCTGCTCTTTTTAAAGCTTCCTCGGCTCTGTTGATATCTATCTCATCAGGCCACTCTGCAGCATCTGTAACTATAGTTACATTATCATCTACCGCACTTACGTATCCGTCTGTTACTGATGCAATTCTTTCGCTGCCAGATTGAAATATTCTTACTTTACCAATTCTTAGCGGTGTAACTATTGGCGTTCTACCTTTTAAAATAGCCAAATCTCCCTCTAGTCCTCTAACTATTATGCTATCAACATCTTCGTTAAAAAAAGATCTGTCTGGAGTTACTATCTCTAGATGAATTCCAGCCATATTAATCTTCCACCTTTTTAGCTTTTTCTAGTGCCTCTTCTATTGTACCTACCATCAGGAATGCTGTTTCTGGTATATCATCATGCTTTCCTTCTAGTATTTCTTTAAATCCTCTTACAGTTTCAGAAATCGGTACATATTGTCCTGGAATACTTGTAAATGTTTCTGCGACAAAGAAAGCTTGAGTTAAGAATCTTTGTACTTTTCTAGCTCTTGATACTAGGAGTCTATCTTCTTCAGAAAGCTCATCAAGTCCAAGTATTGCTATTATATCTTGTAGTTCTTTATATTTTTGTAGAAGTTCCTGAACTCTCCTTGCAACTGCATAGTGTTCTTCTCCTACTATGGCAGGTGAAAGCATTCTAGATGAACTCTCTAGTGGGTCTACCGCTGGGTAGAAACCTTGCTCTGATATAGAACGAGAAAGTACTGTTATAGCGTCTAGATGCGCAAAAGTTGTAGCAGGTGCTGGGTCTGTAAGGTCGTCTGCTGGTACATAAACCGCCTGTACACTTGTGATTGAACCCTTCTTTGTAGATGTGATTCTCTCTTGAAGCTGACCCATCTCTGTAGCTAGTGTTGGCTGGTAACCTACCGCGGACGGCATTCTACCAAGAAGTGCTGAAACCTCAGAACCAGCCTGAGTAAATCTAAATATATTATCTATAAATAGCAGTACGTCTTGCCCTTGTTGGTCTCTAAAATACTCAGCCATTGTAAGGCCTGTAAGCGCTACTCTCATTCTTGCTCCAGGGGGCTCGTTCATCTGACCAAATACTAGAGCTGTCTTATCGATTACTCCCGATTCAATCATCTCATGATAAAGGTCATTACCCTCTCTTGTTCTCTCTCCAACTCCTGCAAACACTGAGATACCTCCGTGTTGAGTTGCTATATTGTTTATAAGCTCTTGTATAAGTACAGTTTTACCAACTCCTGCACCACCGAATAGTCCTACTTTACCACCTTTAGAATAAGGTGCCATAAGGTCTACTACTTTTATACCTGTTTCAAATATTTCTTGTGAAGTTTCTTGTTCTTCAAAAGAAGGTGCTTCTCTATGAATAGGTAGTGTTTCTGTATCTGTAAGTTCTTCTTTTCCGTCTATTGTTTCTCCAAGAACATTAAATAGTCTTCCAAGAGTCTTCTCTCCTACTGGAACGGCTATTGGCTTTCCAGTATCGATACAGTCCATTCCTCTAACGAGACCATCTGTTGATCCCATAGAGATACATCTTACAGTATCATTTCCAAGATGCTGGGATACTTCAACTACTATTGTTTCACCAGTTCTTTCTATAGTAATAGCATCTAATAAGTTTGGAAGATGGTCTTCTTTAAAACGAATATCAACTACTGGACCTATTACCTGAACTACTTTTCCTATATTTTGTTCCATTTGCTCACTCCTTCCTATCTTACTTTAATGCTTCAGCTCCAGCAACTATCTCAGATAGTTCCATAGTTATAGCTGATTGTCTTGCTCTATTATAAACCATATTAAGATCGTCAATTATATCATTTGCATTGTCAGTAGCAGCTCTCATGGCCGCTTGTCTTGAAGATTGCTCACTGGTTGAAGCCTCTATAAGCGCTCCATAAATACTACTTTCAACATATTTTGGTATTAAATACTCCAATACTTCTTCGGGATTTGGTTCAAAATCTACTATTGCTTGAGCTTTTCCTTCTTCTTTTTTAATTTTTTCACTAGGTAGCAGCCTTAAAACTTTAGCTTTTTGGTTCATAGTACTTATAAAATCAGTAAATACTACATTTATCTCATCTACTTCACCTTTTATAAAAAGATCCATAGCTATCTTTGATATATCTTTTGCATCTGAGAATTCTGGTTCTTCTGATATACCAACAAAACTTTCAACTATATTATAGTTTCTACCTTTAAAGAAGTCTCTTGATTTTGATCCAACCGTTATTAAAGAAATGGAGTCCTTATTATTTTTAAACTTGCTATCTACAAGTCTATTTATATTGGAGTTGTATCCTCCTGCTAGTCCTCTGTCAGCATTTACTGTAATATATAGAGCTTTCTTAACCTCTCTTTGTTCAAGAAGCGGATGCTTTATATTTACATGCTCTAATACGCTTTGAATACTTTTTAAAACGGTATTATAATAAGGTCTAGTTTTTTCAAGCTTTATTCTTCTTTTTCTAACCTTTGTAGAAGATACAAGTTCCATTGCTTTTGTGATTTGTCTAGTACTACCAATCCCTTTTATTCTTCTTTTTATTTCTCTTGTGGATTGAGCCAAACTCTCACCTCCATTTTCTTAAACTAGAAGCTTTTCTTAAATTCCTCTAATGATTTCTTTATTCCAGCTACTAAATCATCACCTAATAATCCAGTTTCTTTTATTCCTTGTCCTATTTCAGGATAGTTGTTTCTAACAAAATCTAAATATTCTTTTTCAAATAAAGAGATTTGATCTACTGGTATATCTTTTAAGTGATTGTTTGTAACAGCGTAAAGTATGATTACTTGATCTTCTACTACTAGAGGACTATATTGAGGTTGTTTTAACACTTCCATAAGTCTTTCACCTTGATCAAGTCTTGCTTGTGTTTCTGGATCAAGATCTGATCCAAATTGTGAGAATGATGCTAAATCTCTATATTGTGCTATATCAAGTTTTAATTTACCACCTATTTTTTTCATAGCTTTGATCTGCGCCGCTCCACCTACTCTTGAAACTGAAAGTCCAGTATTTATAGCTGGTCTTTGTCCTGAGAAGAAAAGATCTGTCTCTAGGAATATCTGTCCATCTGTTATCGAGATAACATTTGTAGGAATGTAAGCTGATATATCTCCCTCTAGTGTTTCGATAATAGGAAGGGCAGTTATTGAACCTCCACCGTAAGCGGGATCCATTCTTGCAGCTCTTTCAAGTAATCTTGAGTGAAGATAGAATACGTCTCCTGGGAAAGCCTCTCTACCTGGAGGTCTTCTTAAAAGAAGTGACATCGCTCGGTAGGCTACAGCATGCTTTGAAAGGTCATCGTAAACGATTAGCACATCTTTACCTTGTGCCATAAATTCCTCCGCTATAGTAACACCAGCATAAGGAGCTATATATTGAAGAGGAGCAAGCTCACTTGCAGTGGATGAAACAACTATAGTATAATCCATAGCGCCTCTTTGCTCTAATACGTCTACGATTTGTGCAACAGTAGATCTTTTTTGACCTATTGCTACATAAATACAAATTACATCTGTATTTTTTTGATTTAATATAGTGTCAATTGCTATTGCAGTCTTACCTGTTTGTCTATCACCTATTATAAGCTCTCTTTGCCCTCTACCTATTGGGAAAAGTGCATCTATTGATTTTATTCCAGTTTGAAGTGGTTCATCAACGCTTTTTCTAGTTATAACACCTGGTGCTATTTTTTCTATAGGACTAAACTTATCAGTGTTAATGCTTCCTTTTCCGTCAATTGGTTGCCCTAGGGAGTTTACAACTCTACCTATAAGAGCATCACCTACTGGGACTTCAACTATTCTTCCAGTACTTTTTACAGTGTCTCCCTCTTTTATATCTTTATCAGATCCTAAAAGTACACAACCTATATTGTCTTCCTCTAAGTTTAGAGCCATACCAAACACTTCTCCCGGGAACTCTATAAGTTCTCCAGCCATACATCCCTCTAGTCCGTGAAGTCTTGCAATACCGTCTCCAACTTGGATAACAGTACCTACGTCTACAAGGTCTGTTTTACTTTCGTACTTTTTAATTTGTTCTTTTATAATTGAACTAATTTCTTCTGGCCTTAACTCCAAATTTTTCACCTCAGTCTTCTATAATGATATACCATTTATCATACTTTCCATTTCTTTAAGTTCATGCTTTAATGTTGAGTCAATTAATTTTTCATCCAGTTTAAGAAGTACTCCTCCTATAATGGACGGATCAACTCGATTCGAAAGGTTTATTTCTTTATGGAACTTGCCTTTTAATACAAGTTTTAATCTTTGTTGTTTTTCCTCTTCCATAGGAACTGCCGTAACAGCTTCCACGTCAAGAATACCTTTGTATTCTTTAAAAAAATTATTGTATTCTTTTATTATGTCCATGAGGCTATCTTCACGTCTTTTATCTATAATTATAAATAAGAAATTTAGGATCTCTTGAGAGATATTTTTCTTAAATATATCTTCTACTAAGGTTTTCTTCTCACCTCTAGAAATTCTAGGGTGCTCAAGAATAGTTATAAGTTTTGATTCTGAATTAAAGATGTTTTTTATAAATTCTAATTGGCTATGAAAATCATCTATCTTTTTAAGATCAACAGCTACATCAAACAGAGAGGAGGCATATCTTTTACCTACTAATTCTGCCATTGAGACGTACCTACCTCATCTATAAATTTGTCTATCAATATATTCTGATTTTCTAAGTCTAAATCTTTTTCCATAATTTTTGATGCAATTAAAATTGCCATCTCTCCTGCAGATTTTTTAACATCTTCATACGCCTTTTCTTTTTCACGCATTATTTCTTTTCTAGCTCTATCCATTGCTTTATCAGCTTCTATTTTAGCCTCTGCAAGCATTATCTTTTCAAGTTCACTAGCACGAACTCTAGAACTTTCAACTATTTCTTGCCCTTCTAGTTTTGCCTTTTCTATTCTACCTTCATAATCAGCTCTAATATCTATTGCTTCTTGTTTTAAAGCTTTCGCCTCACTTATCTCAGTTGCAATATCATCTTGTCTTTTTTGAATAAAATCTGTAACTGGTTTATGCAGATATTTCTTTAAGATTAAAAACAAAATAAAAGTAGAAACTAGAGTAATTATCATTGGTATAAGTTGAGGCAAGGCTAATACTTGTATTTCCATTCGCTAACCTCCTTAAAATAAGGAAAAATAATCCTTAAATTATAATCCTAAAGCTATATATGCACTCATTAATGGTCTTACAAATAGTAATATGATAGCTATTACAAGTCCGTAAATACCTGTTGTCTCTGCTACCGCTTGACCAAGAAGCATTGTTCTAGTTATATCTCCTTGTGCTTCTGGTTGTCTACCTACTGCCTCACATGCTCTAGCTGCTGCATTACCTTGTCCAATACCAGGACCTATTCCTGCGATCATTGCTAAACCTGCTCCTATTGCTGAACATCCTAATATAAACGCTTCACTTGTTATTCCTTCCATTATTTACTCCTCCTTAAAATTGTTGTTTTATTATTCTGTTGCTCCACTGATAAATATCATACTTAACATTCCAAATATGAACGTTTGCAGAAGTCCTGAAAACACATCAAAATATCCGTGTAGTACAGGTGTAACTATTGGAGCAAAGTATCCTAATGCACTGTATAACAATGTCATTATAATACCACCACTCATTATATTACCGAATAGACGGAAAGATAATGATACTGGATTTGCAAGCTCTCCTATTACATTTAAAGGAGTCAAAAGGATAAATGGCTCTGTGAAACTCTTTAAATATCCTAAAATTCCTTTTTGTGTTTTAAATAACATAATCTGAGTTATAAAAAACGTAATAAGAGCTAATGTAAATGTTACACTATAGTCGGAAGTAGGCGGTACAAGTCCTATAAGTCCTAGTAAGTTTGCAACTCCTATAAAACATATAATTGTAAATATAAATGGTGCAAACCAAAAGTTTTTCTCTCCCATAGTAGTTTTCACTAGATTGTTAATAGCGTCTACAAATATCTCTACTATGTTTTGAAATCCTACTGGCTTTTTCTTAGTATCTGTATTTTTAAACTTGTTATTTGTATATAGTGCAAATAACGATAATACAATAACAACTAAGACTACATTTATTATACTTGCATGAATCGGAATCTCTTTTCCACCTATTGTTATTAATAGCTCCAAAATATTCCTCCTTCCAAAATAATATTATACTTTTAACATATGTCCTTAAGAATAAACTACTTTGTAAATTCCTTATCTAAAGCCGTAGAAACTATTATGGTAATCTTTATCATAAGAATTCCGAGTACTGTAGCTGGGAAATTTAAATAGTCAGCTAAAACAGCCACAGATAAAACTATAAAGTATATAAGATACCTAAACATATAATGAACTGTGCTATAAGCACTTGCTCTTCCAGGTGTCATCTTTACAGATCTATTTATAGTACTCTCTAATAGCTTAAAGGATAATATGCTAATAATGAGTCCAAACAAGAACCCTAAAACTATAGGTTTTGGGTTTTTAAACACAAAAAATGAAAATCCCATAATAATAAAACTAAAGATCAATGTTCTTT
The DNA here is from genome assembly GCF_029266915.1 of Tissierella sp. GTDB lineage: Bacteria > Bacillota > Clostridia > Tissierellales > Tissierellaceae > Tissierella_A. The sequence continues at coordinate 27,595 of NZ_JARIEF010000115.1, forward strand.
TGTAAACTTTTGTTATTGCATCATCTTTCATCTATCTCAGTCTCACTTCCTCTTATCCTTGAATGCGCCCGTAATTTTAAAAAGGTTAACGAAGCCTGCTCCTGCACCTAATATTACAAGTATAAGCATAAAAATTCCGCTTGTTCCTGCCTTCTTATCTAACCACCCACCAATGAAAACACCAAGAAGTATAGGAGTTATCATCGATATCCCAAGCTGAGAGATAAGCGCTAAGTTTTTAAGAGCACCCCTGTCATTATTATCTTTTTTCATATAGAGCACGCTCCTTAAAGGATTTATTTTCTATTATGGAATGATTTACATCTTATTCATTTTATCAAAAGATTTCGAATTTTACAAGAAAAAACAATCTTTACTTGTATTTATATTTAAATTTAATTTATATTCCACTTACTAAATATACCATTATAGGAATTGTTATTAGTGACAATAAAGAACTAACAAATACTATCTGAGATGCAAGCTTTGTATTATTGTGTGCATTTCCAGCAAAAATCGCAACGTATGCTGCCGTTGGTGTACTAAGCATCATTACTGGTATTACTATTTTCATTCCAGTAAATCCAAGTACTTTTAACACAAGAAAGAGAATCATTGGATAAACTAATAATCTTGTTAGCGATATAAAGTATAATTTCTTAGTGGTAAGACATTCCTTTATATTAGATCTTGATAGAAGTATACCTACTACTATCATAGCTAGTGGCGAAGTTGCACCGCTTAAGAGTCTCATTGTCGTGCTTATTGGTTCTGGAATTTTAATTGAAAGGACAAAGAGTGAGAATCCAATTATAATTGAAAGTATTCCCGGGCTTAAAATTATATTTCTTATAATATTTTTTTTAAACTCTCCTCCTTTACTTCTGTTTATCATATGAGCACCGTATGTCCATGCTACTATTTCAAATATTAAGCCAGTTCCAAGTACTGCGTAAAAAAGTGCTTCTTCCCCAAGAAGAGAAAGTACTATCGGGTAGCCCATAAAAGATGTATTTGGAAGTACCATAGCTGTTTCTATTACGTCTCTTTCTCCTTCACTTGAGTCATAGATTCTTTTCATAAGTTTAGATATTAATATCATACCTAAGTATGCAGCCATTGCTATAATAATAATATCTTTTGCTATACTAAATCGCTCTTTTGTAAATTCAAACTGAAGTGCCAATATAATGGTCGCTGGCATAGTTACTTTCAGTACAAAATTTGAAAGTTCTTTCTGCCCGCTTAATGAAATTATATCTACCTTTCCAACTATGTAACCTACTACTATCAATAAAAATAAAACTGATACACTTTGTAATGTCACTAAAAAATCCATAGCATCCTCCAAACATATTATTTTAAAAGATTAAATGAGACAATATAAACTCTCTCATTTAAGCTTTTCTTTATTATAATATTATATTTTTTTATAAAAAGTTCACATATATAAATCTAATTGCTGTTAAACTACTTATAACTAAAGCTAATATAATTCCTAAGTTAGCAAGAATACTTGTCTTATATTTACCCATAAGGTCTTTATTATTATTTAATATAAACCACGCTAAAATTCCAAATGGCATAAATAATGAGTTAAATGCTCCACCCCAGCTTGCTACTGAATATGCATTCCATCCGAAGATTGGAATTGTGAAACCTACTAATAGCATTATTAACTGTATCATTTTAAATTTCTTAGTTCTGGGATCTACTTCCCACTGAAGAAGATCTGTCATTATATAGGCTTGAATAGAAGTGTTAGCAATCATAGTACTAAGAGCCGCTCCTCCCATTCCAAGAGCAAATAAAATAGTACTTAATTTCCCTGCAAATGGTTCTAGTGCTGCTCCTGCTTCGATAGCACTTGTAGGTTGAATCCCTCTTATATAAAGAGTAGATGTTACTACTATAAGAACTGCAATTTGTACAAATAACAAGAACAAGCTTGTAATTATAGTTTCAAATTTAAACAGCTTTAAGTCACTTGCATCATATTTACTACTTTTAGTAGCATAAGCCTGCATAAATGGTGCATTTATTGGAAGAGCTGAACCAAGTACTGCAGTAAATAGAAGTACTTCTGCTTTATTTTTAGGAAGTGAGAATTTTGTTATTCCTCTAAACAAATCTCCCCAATTAATATCTACTATAAATAACGATATTATATAACTTGCAGTTAGGAAATATATCATCAGTTGAATAGATTTTTGTATTACATCATTTGCTGATTTTCCTGGTATAGATATTATAATTCCAGCTACTATTATCGCAATTACCATTCCTATTTTAAAAGATACGCCAGGAATAATAGATTCAAATACATCTCCTAGAAGAGAAATTTGAATTGTAAAGAATATTACGTTTGAAATTAATACTGCCATTGCTACGATCCATGCAAATGCTGGATTTATTTTTTCACGAATAAGTGCTACGGGATTTTTATCTGTTACTATTGTAAGCCTAACACATGCAAATATAGCAAAATATGATGCTAGTACAGCAAATGCAAATACCCATCCATACATATATCCTGTTGCCGCAGCTAAAATAACTGAGTTTGTAACCGTTGCCCCACCTACGTTTAGTCCCGCAGACATCCAAGCTGGTCCTGTCGCTTTAAGTTTCTCTATAAAGTTCATATCATCAAAACTTTTTTTGTTCTCCATTTTATACCTCCTTGTATTTTTTTAAATCTTTTAAGTAAATATTCTAATAAAATTTTTAATGCATTCTATTGAATATTTACTTTCATTTTTTGTGTTTAGACTTATTTTAATTTAAGATAAGTCATTTTAAATAAAATATTCATTTTTAAAAATCTTTAATTCTACATTTCATCTAGGTAGGAACTGTATAAAATGTAGAATTATTAAATTTAGTTGCCTTCGATTAGTGTTCCAGTTTCTCCTTTTATCCCTTCTGCTGCTTTTTCAAGAGAAGTTATAAGAGCGCGTCTTCCTGGTTTTGAAACTGCAAATCCTTTAGCTGCTTCAATCTTTGGAAGCATAGAACCTGGAGCAAAATGTCCTTCTTCTATATATCTATCAAGTGTTTCAATATCTAAATGGCTTAACCATTCTTCGTTTTCTTTTCCGTAATTTATAGCAACTTGGTCTACTCCTGTAAGGATAATTAAATAATCTGCATCTAAAAGTTCTGCAAGTTTTGCTGATGCAAAGTCTTTATCTATTACGGCGTCTATTCCTATAAGAGAGTTTCCTTCTTTATAAACAGGAATTCCTCCACCACCAACAGTTATAACTATATTACCATTTTCTACCAGTGTAGATACACTCTCAAGTTCTACTACATCTACCGGTCTTGGAGAAGCTATAACTCTTCTATATCCTCGTCCTGCGTCTTCTACAAAAGTGTTTCCAGTTTCTTTAGCTAGTCTTTGGGATTCTTCTTTGCTATAAAAACCACCTATTGGCTTAGTAGGATTATCAAAAGCTGGATCATCCTTTTCTACTATTACTTGAGTCACAAGAGTTGCAACTGGATTTTTAATCTTTCTTTTTACCAGTTCTTCTCTAAGAGCATTTTGCAGATGAAAACCAATATATCCTTGACTCATAGCATTACACTCTGGAAATGGGACATCCGGAATACTTGAATTAACTTTTTTAGCCTCTTCAAAAGCAAGATTTATCATACCGACTTGAGGACCATTGCCGTGTGCTATAACTACCTTGTGCCCTTCTTCTATAAGATTTACTATAGGAACTGCACTCTCTTTTACAAGTTCTAATTGTTCTTTTGGATTATTTCCTAAAGCATTTCCACCTAGTGCTATAACTATTTTCATATTTTGCCTCCTATAATTTTAGGGATATCATATAAGCAGATATCCCTAAATGTTTTTATTAATCTAAAACTTTTATATAAAAAGTCTATATTTTTAGCTATTTAATTATATTTTGTTTTATTTGTCCATACCAAGTTTTTTTGCATAAGCAAGTACTGCTTTTTCAAAACACTCTACTGGTGGATGAACAGTTCCTGCTCCAATTTGACCAAGTCCTGCTACTTTGTTTGCAATACCTGTATTTATTACAGGAGTTATTCCAGTTTCTACAACTTTTCTAGCATCTATTCCAAGACAAATTCCTTGGAAATCCCAAGTTGGAACTATAAAGTTAGGGTTTTGATCAATACATATTTCAAGCATTTCATTACTCGTATTAAGGGCATCTGCAAATCCTCCAGTACCAACAAATCTTGTTACAGCTGGTGCTGCTATCATAGCCATTCCACCTACTCCAAAGGTTTCAGTTATAGAGCTATCACCAATATCTGGATTTGCATCCTCTCCTGAGAATCCTGTAAAGTAAAGTCCTTGAGGAGTATTTACTGGAGCTGTAAACCATTCATCTCCCATACCCGCAATCTTAATACCAAAGTTTTCACCATTTCTTGCCATAGCCGTTACAACAGTTCCATATTCTATAGTCCTTGCACTATCCATAACTGCTTTTGAAGCTGCCATCATTATATTTAAAAAGAATTGGTCTGTATCTGCTAAGAACTTTATAACTTCTTCCTTTTCCTTTTGGTCTATATCAAGACCAACTATAGTAGGGCTTATTTCTTTTAAGAATGCTAGAGAAGCTGCTATATTTCTTTGATGGAATTCATCTCCCATAGCTATAGCTTTTGCTATCATAGGATTTACTGAAAGTCCATCTTCCATAGTTCTAAGAGCTTTTCCAAGTACCGGTCCAAGAACATCTGTTATCCAATGAAGTCTATCAATTACTTCTTGTGAATAAGCACCAAATCTTAAAACTTTTCCAATACCTTCGTTTAGGATACAATATGCTCTATTTCCTTCATTCGTCTCCTCAACAACAAACACAGGCATATTACCAGAAGTAATCCCGCCCATAGGTCCTACCGCATTTACACTGTGGCAAGGCATAAATGCTACCTCTCCACTGTCTAAAAGTTCTCTAGCTTCTTCTTCAGTTTCAGCCCATCCTTCAAACAATGCTGCTCCTATGCAAGAACCTTTAACTGGATCTGTCATATTTTCCCATTTAATTGGTGGTCCAGCGTGAAGAAGTGCCTTTGCATTTAGTTCTTTTATAACACTCTTTGCAGGGACTACATCGAGTAATACTGGTGCAGAAGCTACAATTTTTTCTATTACCGCTCTATTTGCTTCATCTATAGTATTATAAATCATCTTTATCTCTCCTTATTTTTCTATTTAAATTTATATCCTCTTAAAAAGTCTAGTGCTTTAACTAACTCTTCATTTCCTCCAGCCACTGGTTTCCAATCATATTGAACTACATCTACTCCAAAAGTTTTTAAAGTATCATAAAAACTCTCAAGACCAATATTTATAATTCTAGGTTTTTGAGTTATTAATTCTTTCATAGCTTCACTTGATTCTATATATATATTTTCTGTGATTTCGTGTCTAGGAACTACATCCTTTTTAGGATATTTTACTTCTTTTCCTATAAGAGCTAAAGCCTTTTCAACTGCTTGATTGTTGGTCTCGCAAACTATGACCCCTATATCTTCCATTATTTTCTTTTGTTCTCCATAATTTTGTGGATCCTTATCAGTACCACAAATTGTAGTTACAAAGTGAATCTCTCTGCCTTCTTCTTTAGCTGCATTTTGTATATCAACTATCCCTTTAGATAATTGATCTGCCATATTTTCATGGGAGCCGTATCCCAGTACTATATCAAAAAGAATAACACGAGTTGATTTATCTTTCATAGCATTTTTCATATATTCACGTCTTGCAGTAGGATCCATCATAGGATGAGGTTTTCCTTGAGTATACTTATCATCTCCAAGGTCAATTACTTCAAAACCATTTGTCCTTAACATATATCCTTCTTCATGACTCATTTCTTTATCTCCATGAAGAGCATCTTTTATAAGCATAGCTGCTTCTCCTCCAAGTGTTCCTCCAGAGTAGTACGCCTTTATAGTAAGACCATCTTCAACATCTTCTGCTTTAGAAGTGTTTCCATCAAACTGTCTTACCTCTTCTCCCTTAAGAAGGCTAACTGAAATTCTAGCTGCCTCTTCAAGAGTATATGCATGGTATAGTTTTTCTTCATGTTCTTCCGGCTTTTCACCTAAAAATATAGTAACTATTGGTTTATCTACAGTTCTAAGATAATTCATTATTTTTTTACGTACGCTTTGTGCTGGTGGCTTTGAAATTATGGTTATAACTTCAGTGTCTGGATCTTTTGCAAGAGTCGCTATAGCGCTTAGCATAGTAATTCCTCCAACTTCTTCAGAGAGGTCACGTCCTCCAGTACCTATAGCATTTGTAACTCCGCCGCCCAATTTATCTATTATAGTTGTTACCTCTTGTATTCCAGTTCCAGAAGCTCCTACTATTCCAATCTTTCCAGAGGATATATTGTTTGTAAAAGCAATTGGTACTCCCTTTATAACTCCGGTACCACAATCAGGTCCCATACATAATAATCCTTTTTCTCTAGCTTTTTGTTTTAGCTTTACTTCATCTTCTAGACTAACGTTATCACTAAACATAAACACATGTAAGCCTTCATCTAATGCTCTATTTCCAACTGACGCTGCATATGTTCCAGGAACTGATATAACCGCAAGGTTTGCATCATCCATTTCTTTTAAAGCACCTTCCCAGGATTTAACTGATCTTTGTTCTTTAGAACCACTTGATTTTGCTTGACTTGCAAGAAACTCATCTATCTTTTCAAGTATCGGCCCTACTATCTCTTCATCTTCTGTGTCTATTACAATAGCCATATCATTCGAAGTAGCTGCTGCAAGTTCATCAGTTTTAAGCCCACTGTTTTCAAATATATCTTTGTTTGCCGGAGTACCCATCATAATGGACACTTTATTAACTCCCTCAACTTCAGAAATTTCATTTGTAAGAAGCATAAGAGTAACTGAATCTTTGTATAAATTTTCTTTTATAATTGTTTTTAACATCTCTCCATCTCCCTCACTTTTTTAATCTTCTCTTGTTTTAACATTTTACTATTGGTGCTTTTATTACTTTTTATTTAATTTTACAAAACACATATAACATGGTTTTAACTCTCTTAAAAGTTCCTACTATATATGTTACCCTTTAATTGTATAAACCTCTTTGTATGAGTCTACATATTTACACTTTTTTTTAGTGTTTTTATACAAAATAGTTTGAATTATGCTATTTATAATGATAAAATTTAGAGATATCTTGATTATTATAATATTGGAGGAAAAGTAATGGAAAGTTATAGTTATAAAAAAATAAAATATAAAGAAAAACAATTTGATATAAAACTTAATATATATAGAGCTTTAAGTGAAGAAAAAGGAATAATTTTATATTTTCACGGTGGAGGCTTGATCTATGGAAGTCGTTTGGATCTTCCTAGACTTCATAAAGAAAAACTTCGATCTAAGGGATACACTATTATATCCTTTGACTACAGATTAGCTCCAGAATCAAACCTCGATGAAATCTTAAGCGATGTAAAAGATGCCGTAAATTTCTTTTTAGATAATAGAAAAGAATTAAAACTTTCCAACAGCCCCTACTTCCTTTGGGGAAGATCAGCTGGAGCTTATTTAGCATTAATGTTATCTAATATGAAATTTCAAGAACAAGCTAATGGTGTAATTTCTTTTTATGGGTACGCTTTTACAGTAGAAAATTGGTTTAATAACCCAAGTCCATTTTATCTAAAATATCCTAATATAAAAGAGGATCTCATCGAAAATAAAATAGGTGAGCATCCTATATCAGTGGGAGACATAAACAAGAGGTTTCTGATTTATCTCTATGCCAGGCAATCGGGAAAATGGTTATCTATTCTTACAAATCAAAGTTTAGATGATTTTTTAAATAAGTATTCTTTGAAATATTTAGAAGTAAATTTTACTCCAGCATTTTTTGCATATAGTTTCAAAGACACTGATGTACCATTTAGGGAATCTATAGAGCTGGCAAAACGATTTCATGACTCCTCTACTTATACAAATTCACTAGATGCTCATGATTTTGATAGAGATGAAAAAAGTTCCCAGACTAAACATCTTTTAAATAAAATGGTAGAGTTTTTAGATTCAAGTATTTAAATTATTAAATAGGAGGTAAGATATGATAAAGTTATTCAACATCTTAGAGCAAGAAAGATTTTCTTATTTTAAAATATTAAATAATAAAGTAAATTTAGATAGAGGCGTATCAACTGTAGACTCCGCAGAGACTCCTGATGTATACAATTATATACCTCCAAACACATTTTTAGTTACTACGGGAATGATATATAAAGATAATCAAAAAAGTCTGTCCCTTCTAATTGAAAAGTTAGATCAGATTGGAACTTCAGCTCTTGCTATAAAGCTCGGAAGGTTTATAACTGAGGTAGATCCTGAAGTAATAGCCACTTGTGATAGACTTGGATTCCCTCTTCTATTAATACCTGAAAATATGACTCTTGGAGATATACTTCTTCAAATTCTCTCATATGTCTGGGATAATAAAAACGACGAACTTTCATACGCCTTTAATATTCAGAAAAAATTCTATGATTTAGCACTAAAAGATTCATCTGTAAATGTACTGGTGAAAAGTTTATCTCATACATTAAAAAAAGATATAGCTCTTATAGATCCATTTGGAAATATTAGCTGTTTATCTAATGAAGAAAATAAAAAATATTATAAAAGATCTATTAGAAATATAATAGAAAAGATATCAGAAAATCCAAGGTCTACAACAAATTTTGATAGAACTATTAAAGACTATGAAGATAAGGATATGAACATTTCAATATATCCAATAAACATATCTCATTATTATCCCTATTATTTAATAGTATTTCATTCTGAAGACTTAGCATTTCCAATCTCTAAAATGGTTATAGAACAAGCTACATTAGTACTTGCATTTAAACTATATAAAGATTTAAGAGCATCTTATAATACAATAATAGACCGCGAGAGTTTTGTTAAAGATCTCCTGTCACTAGACACATTTAAAGGCCTTTCAAATCCACAGATTGTTGCTATCGGATATAAGTATGGATTAATACTAGCAAGCAGCTACAAGGCTATCCTGATGAGTATAAGAGACTTAGATGAACTATCATCAAGGTTTTCTTATAGGGATGAATTATATACTCTTATTTATGAATGGTTAAACAGAAAAATAAATAAAGACTTAAATAATGTAGCCTTATTTCCTAATAGAGAAGATTATAGATTTATATTGGTGGTTCAAAATGATAGTAAGGACATTGAAGAGTATTTAAAATCTTTTAGAACTATACTTAAAAAAACACTTAGACTGGATACTGTATTTTCAATGGGCGAAAACACATCACTTCTTGAAGACTTGAAATATTCTTATAGAGAAGCTAGAGAGGCAGTTTTAAATGGAGAAACTAGAAATAATATAGATTATATAAAGTACTATACACCTATTGAAACTGGAGATTTATTTAGATTTATTCCCAAAACTCAAGGAGAGATTTTCTCTAAATCAATACTAAAAACACTAGCAAGCCCCGAAACTCAATCTCAAAAAGACCTTAGAGAAACACTTAAAGTATATTTAGATTTAAGTTACGATATAACTAAAACTGCAGAGAAGCTATTTATTCATAGAAACACAGTTTCTTATAGAATTAAAAAATGTGAAGAAATTCTAGGAAAACCCTTAGATGATCCGGAGTTCAATCTCGGACTTAGGCTCAGCTTAGTTCTTACCGAAAAGTAAGTTTAATAGATATTTATCTCTTCGCCACAAATAAAAAAGATAGAACAGAAAAATCTGTTCTATCTTTTACTATCTATTTAGTTCCAAAAAGTCTATCTCCTGCATCTCCAAGACCTGGCACTATATATGCGTGATCATTAAGTTTCTCATCTATACTTGCCACATAAATGTCTACATCGGGATGAGCTTCATGTACTGCGTCTATTCCTTCTTGAACAGATACTAAACATACAAGTTTTATATTAGTTGCTCCTCTTTGTTTTACAGAGTTTAGAGCAGCTATTGCTGATCCTCCGGTTGCAAGCATTGGGTCTACTACTATTAATTTCCTCTCATTTACGTCTTGAGGAAGTTTACAGTAATATTCTATAGGCTGTAGAGTTTCAGGGTCTCTATAAAGTCCAACGTGACCTACTTTTGCCGCTGGAAGAAGTGTTAAAAGTCCCTCTACCATTCCAAGACCTGCTCTTAATATAGGTACAATTGCAAGTTTTTTTCCAGCTAATGCTGGTGACATCATCTTTGTAATAGGAGTTTCTATCTCTATGTCTTCAAGCTCTAAGTCTCTTGTTACTTCATATCCCATAAGCATTGCAACTTCAGAAACAAGTTCTCTAAATTCTTTTGAACCAGTGTTTTTATCTCTAATATAAGTTAATTTATGCCTTATTAAAGGATGGTCTAATACTATTACTTTTCCCATTCAAATTCCTCCTTAGTTTTCATTTAATATTATAACATAGTTTTACTTAAATTTGATTTATTTTTTCAACCCTTTTAGCATGTCTTCCGCCTTCAAATTCTTCTTTTAAAAATACTTTTACAATCTCTATAGCAAGAACATCTCCTATAACTCTTCCGCCTAAGGCTAATACATTTGCATCATTATGAGCTCTAGCCATTTTTGCAGCATATAAACCATTACAAAGAGCACATCTTACTCCGTCTACTTTGTTTGCTGCTATAGAAATCCCAATTCCAGTTCCGCAGATAACTATTCCTCTGTCTACTTCACCTTTTATTACTGCTTCTCCTACTGCTCTACCATAGTCTGGATAATCAACTGAATCTGCAGAATTAGTACCATAGTCTATAAATTCTACTTCATCTTGAAACTCTCTCTTTAGGATTTCCTTTAAATCAAGTCCGCCGTGGTCGCTTCCTATTCCTATCTTCATCTTTATCTCCTCCATTAATTTTATATATGCTAGTCTTCTATTCCCAAAATCTTATAAGTGCAATATTTTATATAAACAATAAAATATGCCTTATATAGCCTTTGGATAAGTGCGACTAAGCATCAGAGATGCATCTGATGCTAGTCTTCTATATGTGCTTGTATATCTTTTCTATGGCATAGATTATTTCATCTCTTGCCTTATCATAAATCATTTTATTTCCGCCAAAAGGATCTTGTATATCTTGATTTTTACCAAATGCATATTCATTTAATAAAAAGATCTTATACTTCTTATCTGGATAGTTAGATACTAACATATTTTTATGAGAGTTTGTCATAGTTAAAATGAGATCACTTGAATCTATAAGGTCCTCTGTTACAAGCTGTGATCTATGTGTCTTTATATTTATGCCTATATCGACTAAAGAATTTATAGCATTACTTGCTGCAGGACTTCCAGAATCTGCAAATATCCCTGCGGAACTTGATACTATATCTAAGCCTTTTTCTTTGGCTATTTTTCTTAGTATTCCTTCTGCCATAGGACTTCTACAAGTATTTCCAGTGCATATAAATAGTACCTTCAAAATACCACTCCTAACATTTGATAATCTTTCCACCAGATGCCTTCATCATTCTATTCATAATTGCCAGTCCTATATCATCAAGCTCTACACCTTCAGCCAGGATTATATCTACATCCAAGGCATCAAACTCACGAAGTATATTAAAAAGACTTGTTGCTATAGTTCTTTTATCACTCCGAGTACCTAATGTTTTTATAATTATATTTGTATTTTTATACTTATCTTTAGTTTCATCAGTTGCCATTATTCCTACTTTTTTATCATTCAATATTTCTCTATCGATATTCTCTTGTATCTGTACTACTACACTATCCACCTCTCCTGTAAATACTATCATCTCTGCTTTGGGTGCGTAGTGACGATACTTTTGTCCAGGAGATTTAGGTATTATATCGCTTTTTAAATTAGCTCGATCTTCAACCACTTCCGGTATAATCTTTCTTAAGTCTTCAAAAGTTACAGCTCCCGGTCTTAATATTGTGGGAATGCTCGTTGATAAGTCCAACACAGTCGACTCCAGACCAATTCCAGTGCTTCCGCCATCTATTATCATCTCTATCTTACCTAACATGTCTTCAACTACATGAGCTCCGCTAGTTGGACTTGGTCTGCCCGATAGATTTGCAGAAGGGGCTGCTATTGGAAGCTTTGCTAAATTTATAAGAGCTCTTGCAATAGAATTCTCCGGCATTCTTATTGCAACGGTTTCAAGGCCTGCGGTTATTATATCTGGAACTAACTTTTTTCTTTTAAGTATTATGGTAAGAGGACCCGGCCAAAAGTTTTCTATACATTTTAAAGCAGTTTTGGTCACCTCTTCTACAAGACTTTCAAGCTGGTCTACTTCTCCTATATGAAGAATCAAAGGATTATCCGAGGGCCTTCCTTTAGCTCGATAGATATTTCTAACTGCTTCTTCGTCGAGTCCATTTGCTCCCAGACCATAAACTGTTTCAGTAGGAAAGGCTACAATACCACCACGCTTTATAATATTAGCGGCTTCTCTTAGCTCTTCTTCTTTGAAGTTTTCTTTATCTATATTTATTATTTTAGTTTTCATAAATATTACCTCTTTATGGATTTATATTAAAAAAAGAAGAGAAGATCTCTTCTTTTTTTAATCTTGCATAAGTTTCTCTGCTTCATCTGTAGTTACTAAAGCATCTATAAGTTCATCTAATTCTCCATCTAAAAAATCAGTAAACTTATGAACTGTATAATTTATTCTATGATCTGTTATTCTTCCTTGAGGATAGTTGTAAGTTCTTATTCTCTCAGATCTATCTCCCGTACCTACTTGACCTTTTCTGTCTTGCGCAATTTCTGCTTGCTGGTCACTTAAAACTTGATCATATATTCTAGCTTTAATTACTTTCATAGCTTTTTCTTTATTCTTCGTTTGGCTCTTTTCATCTTGGCAAGATACTACTATTCCAGTTGGAATATGAGTTATTCTAATGGCAGAGTCAGTTGTATTTACGTGCTGACCACCTGCTCCTGAAGCTCTATAGTTATCTACCTTTAAATCTTTGTTTTCTATATGAACGTCTACATCTTCTGCCTCTGGAAGTACTGCAACAGTAGCTGTTGATGTATGAATTCTACCACTTGATTCAGTCTCTGGTACTCTTTGAACTCTATGAACTCCTGATTCGTATTTAAGTCTACTAAAAGCACCTTTACCTTTTATCATAAATATAATTTCTTTAAATCCACCAATTCCTATTTCATTAGAATCCATAATATCAACTTTCCAATTGTTTCTCTCAGCATATCTTGAATACATTCTAAAGAGAACTCCTGCAAATAGAGCAGCTTCGTCTCCTCCAGCTCCTCCTCTGATCTCAACTATTACGTTTTTATGATCATTTGGATCCTTTGGTATAAGAAGCACTCTTATATCTTCTTCTACGTTCGCTTTATCTTCTTCAAGTCCTTTTATTTCTTCTTTAACCATATCTTTCATATCATCATCTAATTTTTCATGAATAAGCTCATTAGCACCTTCTAATTCTTCAAGTATATTTACATATTCTCTATACTTAAAAACTATCGGTTCAATGTCGGAATGCTCCTTCATAACACTTTGGTATTCATTAAGATCTTGAACAAGTTCAGGATCCATCATTCTTTGATTCAATTCTTCATACTTCTCTTCAATAGAACCTAATTTATCTAACATAAAAAACCCCCGCGATTTACTCTTTATTTTTATCTTTATATTTATCTTTTTTAAAATTCATCATCTTTTTTTATAAATTTGTTATAAACTACTCTTCCTAAAACACCTACAATTATTATATATATAGGTGTTATACCTAATAATACTATGATAGATGCTGCTACTACAGCTATTGCTAAGTCTTTATACCCTAAATGTGCCTTTGTAATAAGCTGATATACTGCCGAAAATATAAGTGCTACCACTACTGGTCTAATACCCATAAACACTTTTTCAAATATAGGATTATTATTAAACTGTGTAAAAAAAACAGCCACAAGCAGTATGATTACAAATGAAGGTAACACAGTTCCAAATGTGCATATAAGAGCTCCCTTTAATCCCTCAATTTTGTATCCTACAAATATACTTGAATTTACAGCAATAGGTCCCGGTGAGGACTGTGCGATTGAGATAGTGTCTATAAATTCTTCATCTTTTATCCATTTTTTATTTTCGACTACTTCCTTTTGAATAATAGGAATCATTGCAAAACCTCCACCAAAGGTAAATGCTCCTATCTTTAAAAAGGTTAAAAACATATCTATATATTTTCTAATTTTATTAACTTTTTTAATTTCATTAATAGAGCATCACCCCTAACACTCCTCCAATAATTATTGCGATTATTGGATTCAGCCGTTTAAATGTTACTACATAAAAAAGGCTTATAGCTATTAAGACTGATTTTATATCTACAAAGCTGCTCTTTGAAACAGTAATTCCAGCTGCAATTATAAGTCCAATTACAATTGGTCTTATACCTTCAAATATCCATGCTACATATATTGAACTTTTAAATTTAGCAAGGGATGCGTATATTAAGCTTATAACTATAAATGACGGTAGTATTACGGCAAGAGTAGCAACAGCAGCTCCTAAAATCCCACTCACTCGGAAGCCTAAAAAGGTAGCTGCATTTACAGCAATAGGTCCTGGAGTCATCTCAGAAATTGCAAATATATCTATAAACTCACTGCTTGTCATCCACCCGTGATTTCTAATAACTTCTTCTTCAAGAAGCGGAAGCATAGCATATCCGCCACCAAAGCTAAAAGCTCCTATTTTGAAAAAAGTCATAAAAAGCTTTATTAAAAGCGACATATACATTCTCCTTATTTAAATCCAAGTACTATTCTATCAAGATTATTTAGATCTTTTATTATCTCAATTTTTTTAAAGCCTTCTTTTTGCATTATATCTTTAACTCTTTGCGCTTGATCATATCCTATCTCGTATATTAGCATTCCCTTATCAAGAAGGAAATCTCCTGATGCTCCACTTATCCTTCTATAGAAATCTAATCCATCAACTCCGCCATCAAGTGCTAAACTAGGCTCAAAATCTTTTACATCTACCTGTAATTCTTTTATAACCTCAGTTTCAATGTAGGGTGGATTTGAAACTATAATAGAAAACTTCTCATCTATTTTTATATTTTGAAATAAATTACTTTCTCTAAAGGCTACACTTGTAAGTTTTAGCATATCCAAGTTTTTTTGAGCTACGCTTATAGCGGTTTTGGATATGTCCACTCCTAGAATCTCTGCAGTTTTACAATTTTTGGCAATGCTTAGTGATATTGCACCGCTTCCTATACCTATATCTAAAATATGAAGTTTTTCTTCTTTAAAATTATTCCTTATATAGTCTATAATAAACTCTACTAGGATTTCAGTTTCAGGTCTTGGTATTAAAACACCCTTTTCTACCCAGAAGTCTATTCCCATAAATTCTTTGGTAGAAAATATATAACTAATAGGTTCGCCTAAGGCTCTTCTATTTATTATCTCTAAATATTTAACTTCTTCTTGGCTATCTATATACTTATCAAGGTTTATATATACAAAACTTTTATCTTTCTTTAAAACCTTTGACAGTATATATATAGATTCTTTTAAAGGATCTCCATATTCCATACTATTAAGCTTGTCTTTTCCAATTTCTAAAAGTTCTCGTATTACCAAAGGTCATCATTCCTATTGGCTGGAATTACTGATACTAAAGCTTCTATAGCTACTTCTATTTGAGAATCATCTGGTTCTCTAACAGTTGCATACTTTTGAATCATAAGACCAGGGTATGAAAGTATATATGATAGCTTGCTATCACTCTTTCCTATCAATCTATTTACTTCATAAGAAATTCCTGCTATTACAGGAAACATAAGAATTCTAATTAAGATTCTTTGAAGCGGGCTTGGCCAACCAAAGAATGATAATACAAATATACTTATTATCATTACCATAAATAAAAAGCTAGTTCCACACCTCGGATGAAGTATTGGTTGCTTTCTAACATTTTCAACTGTAAGTTCTTCCATCTTTTCATAGCAGTGAATTGATTTATGCTCAGCGCCATGATATTCAAATACTCTTTTTATATCTTCAAGTTTTGAAATCCAAATAACATATATAAAAAATATAGAAACTCTTATAACTCCTTCTATCATGTTTAAATAAATAGGATTATCTACCCATTTTTTGAATACACTTGTTAAAACATTTGGAATTATCATAAAGACCAGTATTGAAATCATAATAGAAAAAGCAACTGTAAAAAACATAGATACATCTTTTGCTCGATCTTTAAATATTTTTTCAAATAAACTCTCTTTAGGTTCAACTTCTTCATCTTCTTCAAAAAAATCCGCAGAGTACATTAAAGCATTTGTACCTACTATCATTGCTTCAACAAGTCCTACTACTCCCCTAATAAAAGGAAGGGATAGGATCTTATACTTTTTACCTATACTGCTTATATTATCAACCTTTAACTCTATAACACTATCAGGTTTTCTAACTGCCATTGAAATCTTATTTGGACCTTTCATCATAACGCCTTCAATAAGCGCTTGGCCCCCAATAGTTGTTTTATGTTTTAAGGAGTTTTCTTTCAAATCAATCACTATCCTTTTATTTTACAAAAGTTTACAAAAATATTCAAAAAAAGGTTAGATGCCCTTGCAACTAACCTAGATTTTAGAAG
>NZ_JARIEF010000006.1 GCF_029266915.1 Tissierella sp.
TTTGGATGTGCCTTGAACAATAAGTGAATATGATCTTGGTCATGATTCCATTCTAATAATGTTATATTGTATTTAGGACTTATGTATTGGAATATTTCTTTTAATCTCTCAGATATATCGTTTGTTACAACTTTTCTTCTATATTTTATTACTAATACCAAATGATAATTTAGTGAAAAGACTGAATGATTGTTTGTATCAAGTATCATTGTATTATTCAACTCCTTAGTTATACTACTGACTATATTATATAATAAGAGCATAAGAATTTCAAGCTTTATTATTCAGGTTAAATACCTGAATAATAAAGATGTTATCCATCCCCTTCCTAAAGAGGAAAGGGGAATTTCACATTAGATATTAAAAAAGGATAATTTCTCTAATCAGAAATTATCCTTTCCATTTTATAATATTGTTTTACAGTTTTATTTAAAATACTTTTATAGCTTTTCTAGTTTTATACCTGTCATTTCTCCATTTAAATCTTGTTCTTCTAGGGATGCTTCTACTCTTTCAAGTTTCTTAGCAAGGGTTTCTGATTTTATAAACTCACTATACTCTTCTATAGCCTTATTTATAGTTTCAGATCCGCTGTAGGAGATGTTTATATTGTCCAGTACATCATAGCCATTAGTTTTTCTAAGCTGCTGGATTTTAGATACAAACTCTCTAGCATAACCTTCATTTTCTAGCTCTTCTGTAAGCGTAGTGTCTAGAATTACAAATAAGTTGTTTTCCATCGCTACATTAAAGCCTTCTTTTGAAGATATAGTTACCTGAACAAAGTCTTTTGGTATATCAAAGTCCTCACCGTCTAAATCAAGTTTAAGAATTTCTCCACTATCTAATCGCTCTACAGTTTCTTTTGGATCTAAGCTGTTTAAGACTTTACCAAATGTCTTAACATGCTTTCCAAGAACTGAGCCGGCTACTTTAAAGTTAGGCTTTAGAGAATAATTCATATATGATGATAGGTCATTTTCAAATATTACTTCTTTTACATTTAACTCTTCTTTTATCAGAGGAACCAGATCACTTATCATCTCTTCATATTTACCATCTATCACTACTTCACTTAGCGGCTGACGCACCTTTATTCTAACAGTTTCTCTGGAAGCTCTTCCAAGACCTACAAGTTCTCTTACTAGGTCCATTTTCTCCTCAAGTTCTACATCTATTAGATCCTCATTTTCATCTGGATAGTATTCTAAATGAACTGAACCCTCTCCATCTGTAAGCTTTTGGAAGATTTCTTCTGCCATAAATGGAACAAAAGGAGCTACCATCTTGCAAAGTCCTGTTAATATTTCATAAGTTGTATTGTAAACTGCTTTTTTATCTTTATCAAGTTCTGTTGACCAGAATCTTCTCCTATTTCTTCTTATATACCAGTTAGAAAGATCTTCTATAACAAAGTCTTGTATGTCTCTAACCACTCTTGTAAGTTCAAATATTTCCATGTTAGTTTTTACATCTTTAAGCAGAGTATTGTATTTTGAAAGTATCCATCTGTCTATTTCCGGTCTGTCCTTATAATCTATATTAAAATCTGTCGGACTAACACCATCTGTGTTTGCATATAGGGAGAAAAAGTTATATACATTTCTCATAGATCTGAAAAATTTAGATTCTATTTCTCTTAATCCACTTTCATCAAACTTTGTAGGAGTCCAAGGTGGTGAAACATAAAGTATATACCATCTTAAGACATCTGCGCCATACTCATCAAACAATCTAAAGGGATCTACTGTATTTCCTTTAGTTTTAGACATCTTCTTGCCTTCCTTATCAAGTACCAGATCATTTACAAGTACGTTTTTATAAGGTGCCTTTCCTGTTACAAAAGTGGATATAGCAAGCAGTGAATAAAACCATCCACGTGTTTGATCTATTCCTTCACATATAAAATCTGCGGGGAAGAGCTGATCAAAATTATCTTTATTTTCAAATGGATAATGGTGCTGGGCAAATGGCATAGCTCCACTATCAAACCAAACATCTATTACGTCTTCTTCACGAGTCATAGTTCCACTACATTTATCACATTTTAAATGTATATCATCTACATAAGGTCTGTGAAGTTCTACATTCATGTCCACATCTTCAACTGCTCTTTTTATAAGTTCTTCTCTAGAACCTACACTAGTTACATCTCCGCAATCGTCACATTTCCATACTGGAAATGGTGTTCCCCAATATCTACTTCTTGAAATTGCCCAGTCATTTAAGTTCTCTAACCAGTTTCCAAATCTCTTTTCTCCAACATAGTCTGGATACCAGTTAACTCCTTTATTGTTTTCTATCAACTGATCTTTAAGCTTGGTCATTTCTATATACCAAGATGGCTTTGCATAGTAAAGAAGTGGTGTATGGCATCTCCAGCAATGTGGATAGTTATGCAACATTCTTTGTTTTTTATATAGTTTTCCGTTTTCTCTAAGCCATAGGATAATATCAGGATCTGCATCCATAACAAAGCTTCCTTCCCAAGGTGTTTCTAAAAACTTACCTTGTTCAGATACTGGATTAACCATAGGAAGTTTATATTTCATCCCTAAAGCATAGTCATCCTCTCCAAAAGCAGGTGCTGTATGAACTATACCAGTTCCGTCTTCAGTTGTTACATAGTCTCCAAGAGTTATATAGAAAGCCTTTCCCTCAACATTGATAAATGGAATAAGTTGTTCATACTCCATATACTCCATATCTCGTCCAGTCATCTCGCCTAGGACCTCATAATCTTCTTCTAACACCTTGTCTGCCAAGGCTTTTCCTACATAATATATTTCTCCGTCTTTTTTTACTCTTAAGTAGATTTCATCCGGATTTACTGTTAAACATACATTTGAAGGCAGGGTCCAAGGAGTAGTTGTCCAGGCTAAAAAATATTCTTCTTTATCTTTAAGCTTAAACTTTGCTATAACAGTTTCTGATGTAATCTCTTCATACCCTTGTGCTACTTCATGAGATGCTAAGCCTGTACCGCATCTTGAGCAATATGGAAGAATCTTATGTCCTTCATAGATAAGTCCCTCTTTAAAGAATTTATCTAGGATCCACCATACTGATTCTATATAATCATTATCAAGAGTAACGTAAGGATCATCCATATCTATTAAGTAACCCATTCTCTCCGTCATATCTCTCCATTGTTTTTCATACTGGAAAACTGACTCTCTACATTCATGGTTAAAGTTTTCAACTCCATATTTTTCAATATCATGCTTGTCTTTTAACTTTAGTTTTTTCTCAACTTCAATCTCTACTGGTAGACCATGAGTATCCCATCCGGCTTTTCTCTTAACTCTGTATCCTTGCATTGTCTTATATCTACAAGTTAAATCTTTAAGAGTTCTTGCCATAACATGGTGAATGCCTGGTTTTCCGTTTGCAGTTGGCGGGCCTTCAAAGAATACAAAAGGCTTGTCTTCATCTCTACTTTCAACCGACTTATGAAGTAGGTCTATATCCTTCCAATATTTTGATATTTCTTTTTCCCGTTGATCTACAGGATTATTTGATAGCTCATCAAATTTTTTCATCATTTACCTCCTTATATTAAAAAAACCCTTAAGTCTATATAGACTTAAGGGACGAATTTTTCCGTGGTACCACCCAAATTACAAAAAACACTATGTTTTTTGTCACTTAAAAGAATCTAACGGCTTCTCTCCCGTAATGCCTTATTATTGGGGCATTATGCTCAAAGGTGATCTTCGCAGAGGACTTTTAATAATCTTTCAGCAAGCGATTATCTCTCTAAAAAAGTTTTTCTCTACTACTCTTCTTATCAATGCATATTTTTTTACTTATATATTAGAATACTGGATAATACTCGCTTTGTCAAGATGTTTTTAGAATATTGCTTCTTGCATTTGTCTTAGCTTATAAATATAACTAGTCTTGTCTAGTTCCACCATATCATATGTTATAAACTCACCTTTTTTAATAGCTTTTTTTACACGAGTTTTTCTGTTTACTAGTCCTATAGGAAGAAGATTTTGGGTCTTTGCCTTTTCATATTCTTCTATCGTTCCCAGAACCTTAAACTCTCCTATTCCGTCTAAATATTCTCCTTCTTTAAGATCTAGTTTAGCAATAGTAACAACCTCTGAAACCAGTCCATCTATTGGAGCTATAGTTGCCTCATTGTAAAAGTATGCATTGGCTACCGTTATAGGCGTCTCAAGACTAGTTAAGTGATAAGGTCTGTATAGCACGTAGTTGGGCCCGTCTCCCATCGAAAGATATTTCATCTCAGTATGAATTTGCTCTAGAGAAGTTGATACAACTGCGAATACTCCCGGTGCTATACCATGGACATAATCAACCACCCCTATATTTTCTAGAATGCCTCCATCTTTTTTAAGTCTAAATATATTAGATAACTCCTTAACACCCGAGTGAACTCCGTGAGCTCCTCTTATATCAGGAATAAACCCAGTTGAATTACTCATAGCTGCCATTTCTATCATGGTATTTGTTCCATCTACAAAGCTTGCCAGTCTTAAAGGCTTTAAATTTTTAGACAAGGCGGTTTCCCTAACCGTGTCCGGATTTGCCGCAAAATCTATGGGATTATTCTTTCCCTTACCTATAGCTATTATTTCAAAACCTAAAGCATCTGCAAAGTCATATATTTCTTTTACGCTTCCAGGTTCATCTCCCGCAGTACCGGTATAAACTAATCCAGCATTCTTAGCTAGTTTATTTAGTATCGGTCCAACAGTTACATCCGCTTCTACGTTTACCATAACTATATGCTTCTTGTTTAAGATAGAATCCATTGCAATCTTAGCTCCAGCCTCTGGACTTCCGGTTGCATCAACTACAACATCTACTAAGTTTGCCGCGCTTCCAAGGTCAGTTTGATCGCTTACTACAAACTTGCCTGCTTCCATAGCAATGTTTACATCCTTTAAGTTTTTAGCTATCTTGATATCTTTTTTATCTATTCCAGCTAGAGTATAGCTCTCAATAGCATCATTTATATTATTGCTGACTACAAGGGATGGAGTCATTCCTTTCATTAACATCATTTGACTTACCATACCCTTGCCCATAAGTCCTGCACCTATGAGTGAAACCTTTATATTTTTTCCTACTGAGTGTAACTCGCTTAATTTACTATTAATAGACATGTTTGCCTCCCATAATTTATATTATTTACCGCTAGAATTCATCCCTGCTATATATCCAGAAGACCATGCCCATTGAAGATTAAAGCCTCCGCAATCTCCATCTATGTCTAATATTTCTCCAACAAGATACAGTCCAGGGCATTTTTTAGATTCCATAGTTTTATTATCTACTTCTCCTGTAGAAACTCCTCCAGCTGTAACTTGAGCATCTTTCCACCCCTTACTCCCACTTATTTTAAATTCCCATTGAGTTAAGATCCTCGCTATATCCCTTATCTCTTTTTTAGATATTGAAGTAACTCTTTTATCCTTTTTTATTCCTATTTCTTTTAATACAGTAGGAATAAGTCTTTTGTTTATAAGGCCTATTAAAGCCTCTTCTATGGTTCTATTTTTCATGGATATAAATCTCGCATCTAGGTAATCATAGAGCTCTTCTTTTGACTTAGAATCTATAATTGAAACGCTAAGTTTTATCTCTTGCTTATCTTTTAAGTACTTTATTGCGGTTCTGGAAATTTGAAGTATAGGAGGTCCGGAAATTCCATAATCAGTAAATAATACATCTCCAAAATCTTCAATTATAAGCTTGTCCTTAGAGAGCAATTTAACTCGCCCTGGAAACTTTACTCCCTTTAAATTTTTAAATATATTTCCCTCTAGTTTAAGCTGTACCAACCCTGGGAAAGTTTCTACTATAGTATGTCCAAGTTCTTCTACTAAAGCATATCCGCTACCGTCTGAGCCGCTAGCAGGCATGGCCATGCCTCCAGTTGCTATTATTACCTTGCTTGCCTTAATTTTTTCCCCATTTTCAAGTTCCAAGATAAATTCTTTCTTTTTGCTTATATTTTTTACATCAGATTCCAATTTTATCTCGATTCCTAAATATTCGATTTCAAGTCTTAAAACATCAAGTACACTTGAACTCTGAAGAGACATAGGAAATACTTTGCCTCCATCTTCAACGAAAGGTGTTATACCAAGTATTTCAAAAAAATCCATTGTCCTATCTACATTAAAACTTTCTAGTGCACTATATGTAAATTTAGGGTTTTCACCATGATAATTTGTGCTACTTAAGTTTATATTCGTATAATTACATCTTCCATTACCAGTTGCTAAGAGTTTTTTTCCTAATCTATCATTTTTCTCTAGAAGAGTTACATGGCCTCCATTCCTTCGAGCCACTATTGCAGCTATCATTCCAGCTGCTCCGCCTCCTACAATAACTATATTTTCTTTCATAAATTACTCCTTTAGTTTATTATATATCGTTTTGATCATAGCTTACATATAAAATATATATTTAATGATTATAAATCTATTATTCAAATAGTGATATTCTAGTATACATCTTTTATATTATATATTTATTCTATTCTTATTTTATACTTTATAAAGTATTTTGTCCATTAAGCCTATTATCTATTAGATCAGTATTTATATTTAGCACTCATCTCTTATAAAAATAAAACACTCCTAAACTAGGTTTATTCTAAGTTTAGGAGTGTTTTAAATATATGTTAAAATTAAATTTGTAATTCTATATTTGTTTTATAAGCTTATATTATTTATTCTTTGTAGTTAGTTTTGATACTAGTACAAACATTCCATTTAAACTTATTCCAACTAGGGCTGCAAAGCTTAGCCCACTTATAATAACATCCGTTCCTGGAACCGGCAGTCCTATAGTAAATCCTAGTTTACTTCCTATATACTCTCCGCCTAGTCCTATAATTAGTATACTCAGCATTATAGTTACAGTTTTAAAGTTAAATTTTACATTTTCATTCTTTATAGTTTTAAATCCTATTAAAGAAATCATACTAAAGAGCATAAGTGATATTCCGCCCATTACAAATGTTGGTATGGATGCTAGTACTCCTCCTACTTTAGCTATAAAGGCTAGTCCTATTGCAAATACTGCTGCGAGTCTTAAAATTGAAGGATCATAGTTTTTAGTTAGAGCCAATACTCCTGTATTTTCTCCGTATGTTGTGTTTGCAGGTCCTCCAACTAAAGAAGCAAACATGGTTGCAAGTCCGTCCCCAAGAAGAGTTCTGTTTAAACCTGGATCTTCTATAAAGTTTTCTCCAACTACCTGTCCATTCGTTGTTATGTCTCCTAAGTGCTCCATAAATACTGCTAGTATTACTGGAACAGTCATAGCTATTGCTCCTAGATCAAACTTTGGCAGATTGAAAGCTGGCATTGCTAGGAAAGAACTTGTCTTTATGATATCTGTCGCTACATACCCCAGTCTAAGTGATATTAGATAACCAGTTACTACTGCTATAAGAATACCAAGTTGTTTTATAAATCCTTTTGCAGTAAAGTTTATTATAAGTGCTACTCCAAGAGTAATAGCTGCTATTGCAAGATTTTCTTTTGCCATTCCAAATGCAGTTGGTATCATATTAAGTCCTATAACTATTATCATAGGTCCGACAATGTATGGCGGAAGAGCTGCTTTAATCTTTTCTACGCCTACTTGTTTAACCAAGAATGATAAAATCACATAAATAAAACCTGCAGCCATTATACCACCTTGGGCATAAGCTAGGTCTCCTCCGTAAATTTCTTTAATTGTAAGTATTACTGGAATAAAAGCGAATGATGATCCTAAGAATACGGGAACTTTTCCCTTTGTACAAGCGTGGAATATAAGTGTACCAACACCTGCTGTAAATAGTGCGATTGAAGGGTTAAACCCTGTAAGAATAGGAACTAGAACTGTAGCTCCAAACATTGCGATAAGATGTTGAAGTGCTAAAACTGACTTTTTTGCACCCCTTAATACTGCTGCATTATTGACACTAACCTGTTTTATAGCATGATCTGTCATTAATATCTCCCCTTTCCAGCCTCACAGGACTGATTTAAAGTTTTTATTGATTTGTATTTATTTATCTTAAATAGTATAGCATGAATAAGCTCTAATTACAAACTTTTTATCTGATTTTCATTGTTTTTTTTAATGCTTAATATAAAACTTAAATTAAATATAAATTGAAATAACTATAACTAAAAAATAAATAACTATCTTAAATAACTTCTCTAGAAAAGTATTTTGCTCCATTTTTAAGCTATAACTTTCTTAGATCAAGCTAGTTAAAAAGATGTTTTACTATAGAGTTTTACGCACTAAAAAACACCCTATCAAGTGATAAGGTGTTTTTTCTTAACTGGCGACTTCCTACTCTCTCAGGGCGTTGCCACCCAAATACCATCGGCGTAAAGAGGCTTAACTTCTGTGTTCGGTATGGAAACAGGTGTGT
>NZ_JARIEF010000033.1 GCF_029266915.1 Tissierella sp.
AGGGAGTTTCTATAGAAGGAATAGAAAAAGATATAAATGATGAGATAGAAGCTCTTTATAAGAGATGGGACCGGGATAAAAACTATCCTCAAAACAATAAAGGCATAAACAACCCTTATAAATCTGGAAAGGGAGAAATCCTAGATAGCTTTTATAAGAAAGAAACCCTGCTTATCGAAATGGAAGAAACTGAAAGAATCGAAAAAGCCTTTGAAGAGATCTGTGCTCAGATTCAAAGTCTGGAAAAAACCCTGGAGCCACTTAAGGCCCAACAGGAAAGCTTGGAAGAAATAGAAGACGATGTAAACAGCAGGCAGTTTATAGAACTCAAGATAGAATCCTTAGATAAGCAAGTGAAGGAATGGATGGATGATTTTAAAAACTGGCCTAGAATAGAAGAGATGATAAAAGGCTTTGATGAAAAGATAAAGATTTGTCAAGATGAGAAGAAGGAACTAATAAAAGAAAAAGAAAATATAAAACTCTTAGAAATGAGAGATAGTCTAGAAAAAAGAATAAAATCTATAGGAGAAGCAAACTTAAGCAAGGAAGAAATCTCTAAAAGGATAGAAGCTATCTCTCCCATTAAAAAAGAAGACATAGATAGTTTAACAGAGCTTGAGAGAGATATATTGACCTTGCAAACAACTATGAAAGCCAGCAAGATGCTGGGAGAGTTAAAGTCCAAGGGAGATGCGAAGATCTATATCATCCGGGATTTTGGTGAAAGAGAAATATTAGATATAGACGAGAGTTTTGAAGCTAATGGAGTAATAAATATCACTAGCGGAGACTTTGAAATAGAAATAAAAACCGGAGATATAGACTTTAAAGATTTAAATGATAAACATATAAAGGCTCTCAAAGATCAAGAAGAACTCTTAAAAAAACTATCCATAGCCAGCCTGGAAGAAGGAAAGATCAATCTAGAAAAAATAGCTTCTCTTTTGGAGGATAAAAAAGATAAGGAAAAAGAAATCAGCTTTATTCTTGGAGAAGATACTCTAGAGGCCTTAGAAGAGAGCTTTGAAAAACTGAAATCTATAAAGGTGACTAGGGATGCAGCGGAGATAGAAAGATTGCTTGAAGAAAATGCGAATAATGAAAAAGACATATCTATAGATAGAAAGGTTGAAAGCCAAAGGGTAGAAAAATGGATAAAAGAATATAGTGACCATGACCATCTATTGGATTTGATAATGGAGAAAAAAGCAGCTCTTGGAGCAGAACAGGCAAAATTTGAAGCTTTAAAGCCTCTTCCAGAAGAGTTTTCTAATACAGAAGACTTTAAAATAGCCTTGACTGGGATTAGAGAAGACTTAAAAACAAACTCCCATGAGCTTGAACTTTTAAGACCCCAGTACTATGAAGTAAAAGGAGAGATGAAGGATCTGTCTTTTGAAGAGGTTGAAAAAGAATATAAGGATGCTGAAAAAACTTTTAAAAATAAGATTAAAAGAGGCGAGAAGCTTTTAGAGATAGACAGAGTTTTTAAGGAAACTAAAGAAAGACTATCCAATAACCCTATGGGCAAGCTGGTTGATGAGTTTGCAAGACTTCTAGAGCTTATAACTGACGGAGACTACAAACAAGGTCAGATCGATGAAAAGTTCAATATAAAACTCCAAAATACAAATGGAGAGATACCAATAGACTTGCTTTCAGCTGGAACCTATGACAGTGTAACCCTGGCTTTAAGATTTGCCCTTCTCAGGCATATATTTGATGGAGATGGAGGATATGTTGTGCTTGATGACTGCCTGGTAGACCTGGACCCTAAAAGGAAAACCCAATCAGTTAAACTGATAAATGATTTTGCAGAGGATTATCAGATTATATTTACAACCTGCGATCCAGAGACCGCTAAAATGCTAGGGGGCCATATTATAGAGATGTAAAGAAAGGCAAGATACAATAAGTGAAGAAGCTATAACTTTAAGAAAGATATAGCTTTATATAGGAAAATAAAAACTCTTCAAGGATAGAGGGCCTAGATATATACTTGAAGAGTTTTTTTCTATAATTTAAAAGATTTCAAGTGTTTCTTTTGAATACTTTAAAGCTTCAATATAATATGGAGCTATCTTCTTTTTATCTATTCCAATTTCAAGTGATAGTTCATTTATCTTTCCCCAGTCTCCTCTTTCATAGGAAAAAACAAGATCCACAAGAGGATATAAAACTCCTCTTTCAAAGATAAGAGCTTCTCTTATATCATAAGAGACAGATAAGCCATCTAGAGACTCCTTCATATTGCTGTCTAGGAGCGCGTCCAAGGTTGAGAAGAGGAACATAGTAGATATCTCATCATCTCTAGAGAAGAACTTACTATGTAGGGCTAAGAGACCTCCAAATTTTGATCTTACTAGAGAGAGTCGGGTCAGCTCCATAGGCTTATCCAGGCCAAGTTCCTGGAGCATTATGATGTTGATCCATCTTTCAATTTGCGTAAAACCCATATAGATCAGGGACTTTTTAATAGAGTAGGCGATATCTTCATCGCTATTGTTTTTAATTACTCGGAGCAATCTGTATGCAAGGTTTACATCTCCTTGTATAATTTCAGAGAGCACATCATAGGAAGGTTCTTCTTTTTCAAGTTCTTTTACAAGTTTTATGTAGTTTAATTTGGTAGACTTTTTATTGTTTGACTTGCTGATTATACTGGGTTTGCTAAAGAAATAACCTTGAAATAGTGTAAAGCCCATTTGCTTTGCCACTTCATACTGAAACTTAGTTTCTACTTTTTCAGCTAAGAGCGTTTTACCGTGGCCGAGTGCAAACTTTACCTCATCTCTTATACTATTTAAGGGAGTTGCTAATATATCATACTTTATAATGTCAGACATAGGAACCAAGGGATATTCATCGTAGTCCTCGACAAAATCATCAAGTGCAATCCTGTATCCAAGATTCTTTAAATAAGTCAGCCTGTCTATAATCAGATCATCTACTGGCACATCTTCTAAAACCTCTATAATAAGTTTTTCAGGATCAATGAGCTCTATTGAGCCTGAAAGGAGAGAGTCATAGTCAAAGTTAATAAAAGCTCTTTCATTACTGGTTATAGTTGCAACTCCAATTTCAAAAACGCTCCCTAGCACTCTTGCAGTAGCCTGCTGAGATGAAATACCTCCAAAAGATGTAGCTGTCTCACTGCTTCTATGCAATAATTCATATCCATATATTCTCATTGAATTGTTAAAAATAGGCTGTCTTGCTATAAACAAATCCCTTCACTCCTTAAGATACAAATAAATTCAATACATAAGGTTACTATCGGAAAAATATCCAGAAAATTAAATAAAAAACTGGACTATACTACAAATAAGACCAAGTGAATTTAAAAAATATCTTTCCTTATGATATAATATTTATAGAAGCGATATATAATAATTTTAAAACTCTTATACGGATAGAATTATGATGTATAAGAGTTTCTAGATATATGATTTAAATAAAAATTAACCAGAACGGAGTGATAGCTTGGGATTTATGGATAAGCTTAAAATGATTAGAAGTGATTATCTTATAACTAGAGTTCATAAAGTTGAGATACCAGAGTTTCAACCAGGTAAAACCATTAGAAAACGATTGGTTTTTAAAGGTAAGGTTCAAAATGTAGGATTCAGACTGGAAACCTATACCATGGCGCAAAGATTGGAACTAAAAGGATGGGTAAGAAATTTAGAAAATGGTGACGTAGAAGCCCAGGTTCAGGGAGAAGAGGAAAAAATCTCTTATCTGATAGAACACTTAAAATCCATAAGAAGAGCCAGAATTGACAGCCTTTTAGAAGAAGATATGTCCCTTGAAGAAGGAGAAGAAGACTTTAAAGAAATACTTTAATAAAAATATATAATAGAATAAAATATTAGGAGGAACACAATGAAAGACGTAATAATAGCAGGCGGGGGAGCAGTAGGAACTTCTATTGCCAGAGAGCTTTCTAAATACAAACTAGATATATTATTGCTGGAGAAAAATACAGAAGTCTGTCAGGAAACAACTAAGGCCAACAGCGCTATAATCCATGGAGGATATGATGCTGAGCCTGGTAGCTTGAAGGCTCTTTTAAATGTAAAGGGAACTGCTATGTTCCAAGAGCTTTCAAAGGATTTGGAGTTTGTCTATAAAAAAATAGGTTCTATGGTTATTGCCTTTGATCAAGAAGACCAACTTATGCTTGAAGAACTCTACAAAAGAGGGATAGAAAACGGAGTTCCCGGCATGGAAATAATAGACGGAAAAAGAGCTAGAGAACTTGAGCCCCTGATTTCTGAAGAAGTAACTGCAGCTCTTTATTGCAAGAGCGCTGGAATTGTAGATCCTTTTAACTATACTTATGCAATGATGGAAAATGCTATAGATAACGGAGCTAGTCTTGAAACTGAGAGAGAAGTAATAGGACTTGAAAAACATGAAGATCATATCCTTGTAAAGACAGATAAGGGAGAGTATAAGACCAGATACTTTGTAAATGCAGCGGGACTTAACTCAGATAAACTGGCAAATATGTCTGGAGACTTTGACTTTAAACTAATTCCCACCAAGGGAATCTATAGACTGCTAAGAAAAGATCCAAAGTTTAACCTAGGCAAGGTACTTTTTCAAACTCCTACCAAGAAAGGTAAGGGAGTTCTAGTTACCTCTACCTATGAAGGCAACACTATGGTTGGACCAACTTCAGAGATGATCAAGGAACTGGTAGAACCCATTCCAGAGGAAGAATCTTTAGAGACCCTAGATAGATTATCTAAAAGATCTATTCCAACACTAGACATTAAAAAAACTATAAGAATATTCACCGGTATAAGGGCAAAACCCGATACCAGAGACTTTATGATCTATGCTTCTAAAAATATGGAAGGCGTAGTTCATGCAGCCGGGATAGAGTCCCCAGGACTTTCTTCAGCGCCTGCTATTGCCATTTTTGTAAAGGATTTATTAGAAGAAAAAGGGCTTAAACTAGAAGAAAAAGAAGACTTTAACCCATATAGAAAGAGAATTCCAAGAGTTGCAAAACTTCCAGAAGAAGAAAAACAAGCCTTGATAGTAGAAAATGACAAATATGCAGAGAAAATCTGTAGATGTGAAACTGTTTCAGAAGGCGAAGTTGTAGAAGCTATAAATAGAGGAGCCGTTACAGTTGATGGAGTAAAACGAAGAGTAAGAGCAGGTATGGGCTTTTGCCAGGGCAACTACTGCAGGCCAAAAGTTACGGCACTTTTAGCTAGAGAACTAGATATAGCAGAAGAAGATGTTAAAGAAGAAATGCACGGACCAGATTTGGTAGAGAAATATACCCAGGAGATGGCGGAAAAAATAAATAAATAAAGCTATGTTAAAATTAAGCATGGTAAATTGTATAATTAAATGCAAAACCTAAATTTTAAAAAAACTCACAACAATAGCTTAATTTAGTTTAAAATATTAATAAGATCAAGATGGTATTGAAATAGATTTTAGTCTACTTCAATACCATCTTTATATTTAACTTGATTTAATATTTAATCCTATTTTAAACCTTATCTATCCTAGTAAGCAGTCCATCCAGCGTCTGCTGTTATAGAATCTCCATTTACAAAGCTTGATTCATCTGAAGCTAAGAATAGTGCTATATTAGCTATTTCTTTTCCAGATCCAGATCTTGGATTATTGCTTACACCCTTCATGATTCGCTCCATACCAAACTCGTTTGGCTGAAGAGTACTCATAATATCAGTATCTACTCCACCAGGGCATATTAGGTTAGCTCTGATGCCTTTTTCGGCATACATATAAGCTACGTTCTTAGTCATACCGTTAAGTGCATGTTTAGATGCAGTATACGCTGCTCCAGCTCTTGCGCCGTATAGTCCGCCTAGAGATGAGATATTTATTATGTTTCCCGCTTCTTGTTTTTCCATTATAGGAATAACAAGTCTCATAAGCTTCATAGGTGCAAGAAGGTTTATATTCATAACTCTGTCCCATAGCTCATCTGTTACATCTCCAAGGGGAGTAAAGTTATCCATTATACCGGCATTGTTTACCAATACATCTATCTTTCCAAACTTTTCCATGGTAAAATCTACCATGTTTTGTAGGTCTTTTTCATCCGAAACGTCGCCTTCTAAAGCAGCTATTTCTCCATCTAAACCCGCTGCTTCTTTAGAGAGTTCTTCTAATTTTTCCATTCTTCTAGCTACAGCTACAACCTTTGCGCCTTCTTTTGCAAAAAGTAAAGCCATGTCCTTACCCATACCGCCGCTTGCTCCTGTTAGTAAAACTACCTTTCCTTCTAATCTCATATATTGCACCTCCAAGGATTTTTTAAGATTTGTTAATAAGTAATATATACCCGGCTTTGTTAATCAAGAAACAAGAAATAAAGTTTTTATTTAGCTTGAAGTGTAATATAATGTAAAAGGGTATATAGTATATATACTAGGATTATTCAAGAAGATTGATTATGATTTAAGGAGGATTTTATGAAAGAAAATAAGGATTATAGAAAGATATCTGCCGTATTGCTGGCAGCGCTTACTGCGGGACTAATATTTTTTATGATAGTTGGAATTTCTAAATTAAATACTGAAAAAGAAATTAAAAGAGCTGACACGCTCGTAGAGGAGGAGAGTTATCAAGCGGCTATAGAAATGTATGATGACATCCTAAGCCGAAAAAACTCACCGGAAGTCAAGGAAAAAAGAGAAAAGGCTCTAGAGCTTATGGGTCCAGATAAAAAAGCGGCTAAGGAAGAAAAAGAAAATTCAGGTGCAGCTGGAGATCAAGACTCAACTCCGGGAGAAGAGGAGCCGGAGGAAACACCCGAGGAAAATGAACAAGCTAAAGACGATGAAGAAGAAGATAAAGACCAAGAAGGCAGCGAAAACCTTAGCTCAGAAGAAAGAGAACTCCCTAAGAAATCTGTATGGGCAAAAAGAGCCAATATAAGATCTCAACCTTCAGAGAGCGCAAGCGTTGTTGGAGTTATAACCGAAGGAACAGAAATATATGTAACTGACGAACAGGTAGAATCTTCAAAAAGAACATGGTACAAGATGATTGCTATATCCAATGGTTCAAGAATAGAAGGGTGGATGGCATCAAACACACTCAATAACTAAAGAGTTACAAATAATAAATAAAGAACAAATAAATATTGAAGAAAAAACTAGATATAACAAACAAGTATAAGAAAAAATCAAAGGTCTGAAGTGGATTATCTGCTTTTGGACCTTTTTTTATGTCTTGATTTTCCCGATAAGAGAACACAATCTATCAAATTTGTAAGAAACTTGTAGGAGAATTGTAACCTTAATTCAAGTGTTTAATGGTATAATATATTAAAGTAAATTGAAAATTAGGACTATGGAACAGACTTATAGCTTCAAGTCTAAAAAATGATTTAAGGAGTGAAAATATGAGATCCATAAATAAGAATTTTAAAGTTTTTATAGTTATTATCTTTATATTAGGCTTGTTTTCGGCAAATACATGGGCTGACAAGGAAACAAAGGAAAAGACAAAGGAAGAGGTATCAGATAGCTTTGAAACAAAAATAAGCTATGGTTTTAACAAGTATTATAAAAGGGATAGAACTATTCCTGTTCCCCTTGAGATAGAGATAAAGAACAACTCGGAGTCTCTAGAAGGAGAGATTCAGATTCTTTTTGAAAAAGATAGATTTGATCAGAAAACTCTCTACGAAGCCTATACTCAAGAGCTGGACCTAGAAAAAGGAGCATCCAAAACTATAGAGATGGATGTTCGTATAGGTGATAGAAGACAGGCCATACTTAAAATTGTTGATGTAAAAGAAAATGTGATATTTGAAAAGAAGATAAACTTTGAAAGAGGCGAAAATCCAACTGAAGTGACTCTTGGAATTTTAAGTGATAGCTATGACAGACTTTCTTTTTTAGGCTTGATAGACTTAAAATCTGAAGGAGAAGGGCGAGATAAGAAGATGATTTCTCTGGCTGATTTAAAGGGAGCCTTTCCTGAAAGAAAAGAGCTTCTCAAGTCGCTAGATCTTATTTTGATAAATGACTTTGATACGCAGAGTCTAAGCAAGAAACAAATAGAAGCTCTTGAGGGATATGTAAAAGATGGCGGCATCCTTATAGCCGGAAGCGGAAGCAAGTATCAGAAGAGTTTAAAGGGCCTAGGACAACTAAACTACTTCTACCCTGACTCTACCTTAAAGACCGAGGCCTATGGTGGGGTCTTGCTTGCAAAAGGAGAAGCAAAGGAAGCGGGAGTTCTCATTAAAGCAGGAGATGTGCCGGCAGTTTACAGCAAAAGTATCGGTAAGGGCAAGACAATCATAATGGCCTTTGATCCAGGTGAAGAGGATTTCTTAGAGTGGAGCGGAAAATCAGATTTTATGAGATCCATAATAAAAGATAATGTAACTATAACAACAGAAGAAGATATGGGGTACGAAGAATACAATTCCATGGAAGACATGGTGAGCTATATTCCCAATGAAAAAGGAATAAACTTTAAAAATATAGCTATAATAATCTTGCTGTTTCTTATAGTTGCAGGACCTGTAAACTATCTGGTCTTAAAGAAAATAGATAAAAGTGAGCTGTCATGGATTACTATACCTCTGATATCTCTTGCCTTTACACTTATCATCTACTTGGTAGGTCTTGGCACAAAGTTTGATGAACCTATGACCAACAATGCTTCAGTTATAAGGCTTAACACCCAGGGACAAGTAGAGGAAGCGGTTATAGCTAGCGGTTTATTTCCCTTTAAAGAAGGTAATCTAAGAGCTGTCTTTAATGAAAATACTTCGCTTACCATAAATGAAAATGATTATAACAATGAAATGAAGTTTAACGATAAGGACATAGTAACAAAGTACAGCTCTCAGAAGGCAAACACAGTAGATTTTATGAAGATGGGAAGATGGGAGTCAAAAACCTTAAGCACCAGTCAAGAAATTCCCGATATAGATATAAGGGTTGAGGATTTTAGATCCGATGACAAGGGATTAAAGGGAAAATTGGTCAATAATTCTGACCTAGATCTAGAAGGAGCTATCTTAATCTACGGAGGAAACTACTATAAGCTAGAAGATATAAATAAAAAATCTACCAAAGAAATATCAATTTCCAGCCAGGAACTAAGAAAAAAAAGAAGCGGTTACAGAATTTATGAAATTGTTGAAAATATCTATCCCTGGAGAGATGATGTATTAAATGGAAAAGATTTTTTAAATGACTCATCCAAGCAAAACATGCTTCAGCAGGCCCTTGGTAGCTATCTTGAAGCAGAAGGCAACTTTGCCTTTATAATCGGATACAGTAGGGATGCTATAGCAGATGATATAATTATGAATGATAA
This sequence comes from Tissierella sp., assembly GCF_029266915.1. Taxonomy (GTDB): domain Bacteria; phylum Bacillota; class Clostridia; order Tissierellales; family Tissierellaceae; genus Tissierella_A. The sequence goes on from NZ_JARIEF010000033.1 coordinate 9,346, forward strand.
AAAACCCAACCGGATGGACCGAAATCTTTTAATGATTCCTATAGAGATGAACTACAAGGCCGGTCAAAAAGTTGAACTGGCAGAAGGAGTTATAAGAGGAAAGCTAGAATCGATAAATGGACTTAGTTATGACCGTAACAGCGGTGAGATGTATGGAGACGGAGAAGCAGTCTTTACTATGCGCGTAAATAATACAATCGATGTAAAGAATATCTCAGCTGCAAGCACTTCTTCGCCTGATGTTATAGTTTATATCTACAACTATAAGTCTGAAGAATGGGAAGAGACAGACACAAGTAATATTAAGATAGAAGAAGGAGATATGGGGCTTTATTACAATCAGGAAAAGGGAATGAGGATGAAGTTTCAGGCAAATCCCGGCAAGGAAAACTCCATATCCCAGCCCTTATTTACTATTAAGGGGGTTGGAAAATAATGCTTAAGATAAATAATCTTACAAAAAACTACGGAACTTTCAAGGCCGTAGACGATCTATCCCTTGAGATAGAAGAGGGAGAAATATTTGGATTTGTAGGACCTAACGGAGCCGGCAAAACTACAACTATGAAAATGGTAGCCACTCTCTTGCAGGCAACAGAAGGTGAGATCTTTATAGATGGACTGGATATATCAAAAAATATAAGAGCTGCCAGAGAAAAGATAGGCTACATGCCCGACTTCTTTGGAGTCTATGACAATCTCAAGGTTGATGAATATATGGAGTTTTATGGAGATGTAGCAGGCCTAACTAAGGCAGAGATACTAGCCGTTTCAGATGATCTACTGGACTTAGTTGACCTCAGAAGTAAGAAAAAGTCCTATGTAGATTCACTCTCAAGAGGAATGAAGCAAAGACTCTGCCTGGCAAGGAGCCTTATACACAATCCCAAGCTTTTAATCCTGGATGAACCAGCTTCTGGTATGGATCCAAGGGCTAGAGTGCAGATGAAGGAAATCTTAAAAGAGCTTAGGAGTATGGGTAAAACTATTCTAATCAGCTCCCACATCCTTCCTGAACTTGCGGAGATCTGTACCACTATTGGGATAATTGAAAAAGGAAAAATAGTAATAAAAGGACCTGTTGAAGAAATTGTCTCTAAAGTAAGCAGTGGAAGCAACATCATAAAGATAAAATTAATAGAAGAATCTAAGAATCTGATAAAACTCTTAGAAGAAGATCCACTAGTTGGTTCCATCTATGAGGGCGGACGCACTATTGAAATAGACTTTAAAGGAAGCGAAGATGAAATCGTAAAACTTATAAAAAAATTAGTAAATAAGGATATACCTATAACATCTTTTAACCATATAGAAAGAAATCTAGAAGAGATATTTATGACTGTAACTAAAGGGGGCGAAGAAGAATGAATCCAATATTAAAAAAAGAACTCAAGATAAAAATGAGAAGCTGGAAGATTACAGCTGTTATGCTTATCTATCTTTTAGCTCTAGGAGGACTTATAGCCCTTATGTCTTCAAGTATATTTATGGGTTATGGAAGTATGTACGGCATAAGGCCTGAACAGATAAGTTCAATCTTCTACTTTATAGTTATGGCCCAACTAGGTCTGATACTTCTTATGGCCCCAGCTACCACATCAAACAGCATAAGCGGTGAGAGGGAGAGGGGAACGCTGGATCTTTTAATCTGTACCAAGATGAGCAGTCTTTCCCTGGTAACGGGCAAACTTCTATCTTCAATAGCAGAAGTTCTGCTCCTTCTTATAGTTTCCATGCCTATAATAAGTATAATATTTTTATTTGGAGGAGTATCTCCTTTTAATATTCTCCTAATATTTGCCTTCTACCTTATAACAGCAGTGCTCTTTGGAAGCATCGGAATATTTATGTCTAGCTTCTTTAAAAAGACTACAACTGCCAATATAATGACCTACTTTGTTTCAGCTATAGTAGCTTTTGGAGGACCATTTATGGTTCTAGCGCTAGAAATATTTTACTACAGCCCTAACGGACTTCCCGGATTGAGTGGGGGTTTTCCAAAGGTCTTCTACTTTAATCCCTTTGTAGCACTAGCAGGAGTACTCGATAAAATGATGGGTCAGGGTATACTAAAAGATTTATTTCAAATGGCTTCTCCTGATAAGCTTATATGGATAAATATAGCCTTTAGCCTAATCCTATCAAGTCTGCTCCTTTATTTATCATCAATTAAAATCAATCCCATGAAAGGATTGGGATCCAAGAAAAGTTAGGAGGAACTACAATGCGAGATAAGGATATATTAAAATTACTCAAGCCACTAAAGAGAAAATACTTTCTTACCAAGCTGGTAAAGTATGGTTTTTTAGGGATTCATTATTTTTCTATAAGTCTGCTCCTCTTAATGATAATTTCTAAGATAGTTTCCGTGCCTTATCTTATGGATAAAACTATCCTACTCTTAATAGTATCCTTAATTGGTGTTCTTATCTTTTCTATCCTTAAAAGACCTGGAGACTTAGAATTTGCAAGAGTTGTAGATTCTCTAGGCCTTAAAGAAAGAGTTGTAACCGCAATTGAGATGAAGGAAGATCAGGGATCATTTGCAGCTATTCAAAAAGAGGACACCATAGAACACTTAAAGAATGAAGGGTTGAAAGAAAAAATAAAAATAGACTACCCTAAGCGCTCCATGGCATCTACTCTTGTAATAATTCTCTTAGCTGTTTTGATCGCCAACATATCAACTCCTTCAGTCATAAGGGCCAAGGATATTGAACGAGACAAGGCCATAATTGAAGAAGAAAAAGCTAAGATTGAAAAAGTTATTCAGGAGATTAAGGCCGATAAACTGCTGACTCCAGACCAGAAAAAAGAGATAGCTAAAAAACTAGATGAACTTAAAAAAACCATGGATAAGAATAAAAACCTCAAGGAAAGCGACAAAGATATCCTCAAGGCCAAAAAAGAGCTAGAAAAAGCAAGAGACAAGCTCAAAGAAAATGAGTTAGAGAGACTGGCCAAGGAATTAGCTCAAAAAGAATTAACCAAGGAGTTGGCTGAAGCAGTTAAAGC
>NZ_JARIEF010000042.1 GCF_029266915.1 Tissierella sp.
TTTTTGAAGATAAATTAATAGAGTTTGAAATAGAAACTATATTAGGTGAAGATAAGTCTAGCAAGATAAAAATAAATTCAGAATTAGAAGCATTAAGCAGTCTTCAAGTTATTGAAAAGAGAGATGATTATGTAGAAGGTGAAGCAGGAGAATATATAAGTAATTCTATATATGAAGGAGACTTAAAATCTATATTTTATAGAAATGATGAAAGGCCTATGCCTGATTATACACAGGCTATAGTATCAATGGTATTAGATACCTCAGGTAGTATGGGATATAAAATGGGAGATGGGACACGAATAGGAATAATGAAAAATCAGGCAAAGCAATTAATAGAAAAGTTTTCAGAAAATAAACTTGGTACAACTAAAATTAATTTAATTCCATTCGATAGTACCGCAAATATTGTTAACGAGGGTAATTGGGTTAAATTTTATAATCCAAAAACAAATCATGAAAAAAAAGAAGAAGATGGAAAAAGTATTCAATATAATTTATTAGATAAGTTAAAAGCAAATGGAGGAACTAATGTAGGAGATGGGATGAGAAGATCTTATTATACTATATTAGATCATAATAAAACTAATGAAGATAAAGATAAAAATAAATATATAATAATACTTATGGATGGAGTACCAACATATGCAAGTGTTAAAGAAAAAGACGGTTATCAATATTTAATGGGTAATGGAAACTCCTATTATCAGAAGGGGCCAGGAAATGAATCTTCTGATTTTGTAATGAATTATATAGGAGAAATTTCAGAAAACTTACTTAAAAAAATAAAAGATTCAAAAGGTAAAGCAAATTTAAAAGTTTTTCTAATAGGTTTTTCTGATGATGATAAAGATTTTAAGGAACTAGAAAATGTGAGGAAACAAATAACAAATAAAAATATACCTGCAGAAATAATGAAGGCAAAAAGTGATGGAGAGCTTAATGAAGTCTTCAATAAAATAAAAGATATAGTACTTGAAGATACTTGGCATATAGAAGGGCCGCCGGTGGAGGTTTCTAATGAAAAATAGAAAAGGAATGACTTTAATAGAAGTAATTTTATCATTAGTACTACTGAGCATCATTGCAATTGTATTTTTACCTTCAGCCACTAACAGTATAAAGCTTATGACAGGTTCTAAAAATTTAACAATTACAATGTTTGACAAGCAAAAGCAAATCGAAGAAAATATAAATTCAGTAAAAAAAGAGATAAATGAAAGGGAAATAGATTCCAATATTAATACAATAAAAGGATTAGAGATCAAATCTAGCACATTATATTTTAAGATAGGAAATAGCAATAGGAAAGTTACTATTAAAGGAGTATTAGTAAATGATATTGATGAGTTGAAAAATAATAAAATAAATAAAGATAAGAATAAAAAAGCTCAGTTATTTAATTTTGTTCCAGATATTAAAAAACCAAAAGATGTAAAATTCCCTGATTTAGATGTAACCATAGAGTTGAATGAAGAAAATAGAAGGTACAAAGAAAGTAATTCCGATTATGAAAGAATAAATATAAACGAAGATCCAATAACTTTAAATGGAAAAACCGAAAAAATTGGAGAATATGATGTTTTTTCATATAATATGGATAAATCCTGGTACATTACAAAGAATGAATATGTTGGTAGCGTATCACCATCTTTCCCAAAAGACTATAAACTAATAAAAAAATATAAAAGAGCATCAGCCATAGATAGTAAGTTAGATATTGAAAGTAACTCAGAAATATATAAGAATCGATTAATCGCTTTCTCCGTAACACAGATATCAAAATATGGAAGATATGAAGAAATTACAAGCCAACCTATTCATCTAGTTGATGAAGTAGTGGAAGATGTAACTCCTATTATCAATAGAATTTATGATAATAAAAAAGAAAATGATCATTTTCTTATAAGTTCTAGTGATAAATTAGAAGGAACTGCCTTGAAATCAATTCCTAAAAACTCAGAAAAAAAATGGTATGAGATTAAAGATTGGCATAATAAATCCTACTTAGGACTTTCAACAAAGATTGATGGGTACTCAGAAATTAATGGTTTTAATCCTGAAGATTTAAAAAATCATAAAGGTAGTTTAATAAAGTATTCTATAATGATATCAGGTAAACAATTTTTCAGTCACCCTGTTTTGGTAGTTGATGAAACTAAAGCTTATAATTTACAACTTGGAGATTCAGAGTTTTATGCAGATGTTTCTCAAAGTACTGGTATTCATAGTTTGGATAAAAACTATTTGATAACATATGGAAAGAATGATAAATCTAATCAAAAATTTTATTTTATGGGAGCTGATAAGGGATATTTCAATATTAAGATGAATAATAAATATATATACAGTGTAGATTCTGGCTCTAAGGAAGTAAGTGTTAGAAAATTAACTGTAGATAATAGTATAAGTAATAAGATAGCAGACTTTAAAATTGAATTAAATTTATTAAATGATAAATACTATATTAGAATTAAAAGTGGTGATAAATATCTAAATAATACAATTGGAGATAGATATAGATATGTATTATTAATTAAACCAGGAGAAAATCTTTCAAATGAATTTAAGAAAACAGAGGGTGAAAATTTATGGCAGTTAATACCCACAAAATAATAGAGGTGACAAATGTGCAAAATTTCAATTTTAAAACTCAATCAGGCACTTCCATCAACTCCTATAAGTGGACTCCAACCATAGCTCCAAAAGCCATAGTCCAAATATCCCACGGCATGAACGAGCATATCTCTCGCTATAGTGAGTTTGCTGAGTTTCTTGCAGCTAAGGGATATATTGTTTATGGCAATGATCATTTGGGTCATGGAGACTCTCTTTTAGAGGGTCAAGGACTTGGTTATATAAGTGATAGAGATGGGTTTGTTGATATGGTGGAAGAGATGAAGATTCTAACTAATCTAGTAAAAGAAGAGCATCCAGATCTTAAACTCTTTATATTTTCCCACAGTATGGGCTCGTTTTTAGCTCAGAGATATATTCAACTCTATGGAGATGAGATAGAGGGAGTTATACTTTCGGGAACAAATGGAGAACCTCCAGCTGTTTTAAATATGGGTATTTTCTTATCATCTATAATTATGAAGCTAAAAGGCAGGAGTTATAAGTCAAAATTGATAGACTCATTAAGTTTTGGATCTTATAATAAGAAAATACAACCAAATAGAACTGAGTTTGACTGGCTATCTCGAGATGAGAAACAAGTAGATAAGTATATAGAAGATCCTCTTTGTGGGAACCTATTTCCAGTTTCATTTTTCCATGATCTCTATATTGGTATGAAAGAGATTCATAAAAAAGAAAATTTAGAGTTAATTCCAAAAAATCTATCTATCTATATATTTGCTGGAACAGGAGATCCGGTGGGTAATTATGGAAAAGGTATATTAGGACTTAATAATATCTATAAAAGACTTGGCATAGAAGATGTAGAGTATAAGCTCTATGAAGATGGTAGGCATGAGATGCTAAACGAACTAAATAAGCTGGAAGTTATGACAGATGTATTAAACTGGTTAGAGACACGAATATAATTTTATAAATCTATATACAAGAATAATCTAATGTGCTATGATGGTTTAATTGCGCTTTAGATTATTTTTTTAGGAGGTAAAGAGATGAAGTTTTGGAAAGATAAAATATTTTTAAAGGCCATGATAGCTATAGCTCTACCCATAGCCTTGCAGAACCTTATTACATCATCGTTAAACATGGTAGATACACTTATGATAAGCAGTCTTGGTGAAGCAAGTATTGCAGCAGTTGGACTTGCAAACCAGATATTTTTCTTTTATAGTGTTATAAATTTTGGAATACATAGCGGTAGCTCTATTTTTATCTCACAATACTGGGGTAAGAGAGATACTAAGAATATAAAGAGAGTTCTAGGAATATCCCTGCTTATAACCACTGTAACCGGAATTATATTTACAATAGCAGGATTCTTCTTCCCAAGAGCGCTTATGAATGTATTTACCCATGAAGAAGAAGTAGTTCTTCTTGGTATATCATATTTAAAAACAGTTTCGCTATCATACTTAATTACAGGAATAAGCTTTGGATACAGTATAGCTCTTAGAAGTACTGGTAGACCCAAGGTTCCCATGATGATTTCGGGTATATCCTTTATTACAAATACAGTTTTTAACTACCTACTGATATTTGGGAAATTTGGTTTCCCAGCTCTTGGTGTACAAGGGGCAGCTCTTGGAACACTTTTAGCTAGAATTATTGAAATTATTTTCTTGTTTTACGTAGTATACAATCAAGTCGGTCCATTAACTGCAACTATAAAAGATCTCTTGGACTGGGACAAATCTTTTGTAAAGAGATATATAGATACCATAAGTCCAGTTGTTATAAATGAAACCTTTTGGTCACTTGGACAAATTATGTATTCAATAGCCTACGCTAGAATGGGTAAAGAAGCCACAGCTGCAGTTCAGCTTACAACTACTATACAGAATATATTCTTTGTACTAGTTAGAGGGCTTGCCAATGCCTGCGCAGTTATTATAGGAAATATGATAGGAAGAGGCGAGGATAAAGAAGCAGTTTACGACTATGCAAAAAAATTCCTAGCGATTTCTACAGTTATAGGATTAGTTCTTGGAGGAATTATGGCCCTAACACCAGATTTGACCCTTAAATTGTTTAGAAACTTAGAACCAGGGGTTTACCAAAATGCTAAGTATCTATTAATCTTTATGGGGCTTACTTTCTTTATAAGAAGTTTCAATGCAACTTCAATAGTAGGAGTTCTAAGAGGCGGAGGAGATACCAAGTATTCCATGTATCTGGAGATGGGAGCGGTATGGCTAATAGGTGTACCTTTTGCATTTTTAGGAGCCTTGGTATTTAAATATCCAGTCTATATTGTCTTTCTATTCGTAACACTTGAAGAAGTAGTCAAGCTCATAATTTCCCTACCGAGATTGATTTCAAAAAAATGGATCAAAAAATTAACTTAAATATCATATAGTTTTTGAATGAGCATTTTAAACTTACCTACTAGTAAATTTAAGATGCTCATTTTCTTAGTTAAAATCACTTTAATAGGGTAAAGGTTAATATAATAAGTATTGCATTTATTACCAATGTGTTGTACTATATATTTAATAGTGTGGTACATTAGAAAGGGGATGTTAATTTGCATATATTAGATATCTATATTATTTCCGATTCCTTAGGAGAAACAGGAGCTCTTGTTGCAAAGGCTGCCATATCACAATTTAAAACTCAAGATTATAGAATAAAAAGATTTCCTTATATTCATAAACTTGATGAATTAAAAACTATATTAAGTGAAGCTTCTCTAAAACAAAATTCGGTAATAGTTTACACCTTGGTTGAATATACTCTTGTAAATTATATCAAGGAATTCACCAGTAATATGGGAATTCTTGCCATTGATATAATGAATCCTATTATAGAAGCTCTTGAAGATAGACTAGGAGTTCCACCATCAAGGGAGCCAGGTATTATAAGAAAACTGGACGATGATTACTTTAGCCGAGTTGAAGCTATAGAATTTGCAGTAAAATATGATGATGGCAAGGATCCAGAAGGACTTGAAAAAGCAGAATTGGTTTTAATAGGAGTTTCACGTACATCCAAAACACCACTATCGATGTACCTGGCAAATAAGAACATACGAGTTGCAAATGTACCCCTTGTAATAGAGGTAAAACCACCAGAAGCGTTATTTAACATTCCATCTACTAAGATTATAGGACTTACAAATGCGCCTGAAAAGCTCAATGAAATAAGGGTAGAGAGACTTAAAGCATTGGGTCTTGGAAGAGGTTCATCTTATGCTACTTTTGAGAGAATAATTGATGAACTAGAATATGCTGATAAAATAATGAAAAGAATAGGCTGTCCGATAATAGATGTTTCAAATAAAGCTATAGAGGAGACAGCAGAAGTTATAGTAAATTTTGTACTAAAGAATTCTGTAAATTTCAATATTCAATAGATCCATTAAATTCTAAAGGAGGCTATATCTATGATAAACAAATATGTATATGACTTTAAGGAAGGTTCAAAAGAAATGAAGGAACTGCTTGGAGGTAAAGGTGCTAACCTAGCTGAAATGAGCAATGAAAACCTTCCGGTGCCACCAGGGTTTACAATTACAACTGAAGCCTGTATAAGATTTTTTAAAGAAGGGGAGATTATCTGGGATGAGCTTGATAAAGAAATAAATTCTCATCTGGAAAAATTAGAAAAAAACACAGGAAAGAGTTTTTCAGATAAAGAAAACCCACTTCTAGTTTCAGTTCGATCAGGAGCGCTTTTTTCAATGCCTGGAATGATGGATACTATATTAAATCTTGGACTAAATGATATTTCTGTAGAGGGACTCGCAAAATCTACTGGAAATGAAAGATTTGCCTATGACAGCTATAGAAGGTTTATACAAATGTTTTCTGATGTAGCTATGGAGATACCTAAAGTAAGATTTGATTATCTTCTTGAAAAAATAAAAGAAGAAAAAGGTGTAGAACTAGATACAGACTTAACTGCAGAGGATCTTAAAAACTTAGTAAAACAATATAAAAAAATATACTTAGAAGAAATGGGTGAAGAGTTTCCAGAATCACCTAAAAAACAATTAGAACTTTCAGTAAGAGCGGTATTTAAATCTTGGAAAAATCCAAGAGCTGTAATATACAGAAGATTAAACAATATATCTGAAGATTTAGGAACGGCTGTTAATATCCAGTCTATGGTATTTGGAAATATGGGTGAAACTTCAGGAACTGGCGTAGCCTTTACAAGGAACCCTTCAAACGGAGAGAACAAGCTCTATGGTGAGTATCTTATGAACGCACAAGGTGAAGACGTTGTAGCGGGAATTAGAACGCCGGAGCCTATATCTCACTTAAAGGATATAATGCCGGAGGTATATGATCAATTTGTAGAATATACTCATATCCTAGAAAATCATTATAAAGATATGCAAGACATAGAGTTTACGATAGAAAATGGAAAACTCTACATTCTTCAAACTAGAAATGGTAAGAGAACTATAGAAGCGGCTATAACAGTAGCTGTTGAGCTTATCGAAGAAGGACTTATTAGTAGAGAAGAAGCTATAAACAGAATAGATCCAAATCAACTAGACCAAATACTTCACCCAACTTTTGATGAAGAAAAACTAGCAAACTCAGAAGTTATAGCAAGAGGACTTGGAGCTTCTCCTGGAGCTGCGTCTGGACGTGTTTACTTCAGCGCAGAAGATGTAGTTTTAGCTAAACAAAATGGAGAAAAGTGTATCTTGGTTAGAGGCGAAACTTCACCTGAAGATATAGAAGGGATGGTTTCAGCAGAGGGAATCTTAACATCTCGTGGAGGTATGACATCCCACGCAGCAGTAGTTGCAAGAGGAATGGGTAAATGCTGCGTTGCAGGGTGTAGTGAAGTTAGAATTAGTGAAGAAGATAAAACTATGAAAGCTAGCGGTTTGACTATCAAAGAAGGCGACTTTATATCATTAGACGGAAACACTGGAATGGTTTATATAGGAGAAATAGATAAAGTATTCCCTAAACTAAGCGGAAGCTTTGGAGCATTCATGAAACATGTTGATGATGTAAAAACCATGGATGTAAGAGTAAATGCAGACAATCCTAAGGATGCGGCTCAAGGCTTAACTTTTGGAGCTCAGGGCATTGGACTTTGCAGAACAGAGCATATGTTTTTTGGAGAAGAGAGAATATCTTCTGTTAGAAGAATGATAATGGCAAATTCACTAGCTGAGAGAAAGAAAGGCTTAGCAGAACTTCTTCCAATGCAAAAACAAGACTTTCACGACTTATATAAATCAATGGGAGAGAGGCCTGTGACTGTAAGACTTCTTGATCCTCCATTACATGAATTTATTCCTACTAGAAAAAGTGATATAGAACAACTTGCTAAGTCTATGAATATTTCTTTTGATGATCTAAAAGGCAGAATAGAAGAACTTCAAGAAATAAATCCAATGCTTGGACACAGAGGATGCAGGCTTGCAATAACCTATCCAGAAATATACAGAATGCAGGTTAGAGCTATTATAGAAGCGGCAATAGATATAAAAGAAGAAGGCTTTGAAAAGATTCTTCCTGAAATCATGGTGCCTTTAGTGGGTCATGCTAAAGAGTATATATATGTTAAAGAAGAACTTTTAGAAGAAATAGAGATGGTGTTTAAAGAAAGAAATAATACGGTAAAGTATATGATAGGAACTATGCTAGAAGTGCCAAGAGCGGCTATAACAGCTGATGAAATAGCAAAAGAAGCAGAATTCTTCAGCTTTGGTACAAATGACTTAACTCAAATGAGTTTTGGTTTTTCAAGAGATGACTCCGGTAGCTTCCTAAATGAATATGAAGAAAAAGGAATCCTTGACTCTAGTCCATTTGAAAAAATAGACCGAGACGGTGTAGGAGCACTTATGAAAATAGCTATAAAGCTTGGAAGGGAAGCTAGACCCGATATAAAACTTGGCATATGCGGAGAACACGGAGGAGAACCATCTTCAGTAGAGTTCTGCCACATGATAGGGCTTCAATATGTTTCTTGCTCACCATTTAGAATCCCAATA
>NZ_JARIEF010000068.1 GCF_029266915.1 Tissierella sp.
TTCATCTAATCTCTCCTTTATTTTTATTTCTATATTATAGTTTTTTTTAAAATAATGATAATATCTTTAAAATCTTTTTAAATCACTTAGTTCAAACTTCCACTCTGGAGTTATAAGCCTATCTTTATCTTTTAATGAATACCAAGGGCCCATTTTTTTATCCATTGGATTTAGAAGAATTTGAGTTTCTTGAGCGGGCATATAGGACTGGGCTAGGAGAAATACCTTCTCGCCTTCTTTATTAACCGCCATATCTACAACTAATATAGCATGACCTGGACTTCCAGCTTGAATAAAAACATCTCCTATCTCTAACTCTCCTATATCTATAGTCTTTAATTCTGCCTCAAGTGAAATAGTACTGGCATAAGCCATAACCATATCCATATATTTTCTAAATGATTCATAGGAATTATCAGCATCGGTTGCCTTATAATAGCTTACATTATTTCCATCTACCTTTATCCTATAACCTTCCATCCACTTAGAGTACTCAGCTTTAAATCCTGATACAAAATTAAAACTTATCTCATCATACTTTTCATTAGCATAAAGATACTCAGCTCTAAGAAGCATAACTGCATCTGCGCATTGATGCAAGTCTCTATCTCCTATATCTACTTTAAATACACTATCATATACATCACTTTTAGTTTTTTCTTTTCCATTATAAAATAAAACTTTTTCTCCATAGGGTTTTAATTTTTGATTTCGTAAATATTCTCCAAAACTATTAGACTCCGGTTCAACTCTCTTATAGTTATCTGGAGTGGTGTATCTTTCTCCTACTGTAGAGGCTTGTATATTAAGCTTGTAAAATGATTCTTCTTCTACCTCTACTACTTCTTCAACTTCTTCTTCCTTTAAATTTTTTTCTCCATCAGTCTCAGATCTATCTTGACTATCAGATGCTTCTTTGCTGCAAGCACTTGATATTATTAAGCTTATTATAAGTAAAAACAACATAACTCTCTTCATATTTCTTCCTCCCAAGTGAAGGTTTAGTATTTATATAATATTTAGTGATATTACAGTTTTTATCCAAAAAACACTATAGTTTACATATAACTTAATATTTTAAATTTTGATTAGTTTAACTAGTCTTACTTGATACAATTTTTATATTAAACAACTTAAATCGTTTCTGAAAAATAGCAATTGCTATTAAATATGCAGCCGATATAATCACTTTATATATTGGATTAGGAATTAAAGTTATTATTATTCCAATAATCAATGACACTGGTAGTGCTAAATAAACACTCTTTCTATAAAATTCTGTTGATCTTATTTCTACTACATCTCCATCTTCAACTATTATTTTATCACTCATGTTTCCAAGTCTTGTGACTTCTAGATTAGATTTCCCCTCTGGAACCTCAACTTCTAATTGCTTTTTTTCCATTATATTTCCGACTTTTTCTCCGTTTAATTTTACTTGGATTTTTGAAGCCACACCATTCCATCCAGTATTTCTTTTGATAATAACTGACACATTATCCTCCCCTTTTTAAACTATAATTAGTCTAATAGTACTCCAGATTTTGAAACACTTGTAACTGTAGAGCGAGTTCTATCAAAACAGCAAGGTCTCCTATCTCCCTTTTTCATTTTAGAGCATGCTACAAGAATTCTTTTATTTCGTGTTTCTTTGTTTTCAGTAGAACGAATCCACCTAACCCAATCCCATTGGGCTTTGCTAGTTAGAGAATTCCATTCTTCTAAAATATTTTCTTTAATTATATAATTTATAAACTCTTCTGGTACATCTGGTTTAGGCCAATTCCCTATTGGTTCTATGGTTAAAGATAGGGAATCTCCAACCTTTATTCCCTTTTCTCGAATTAATAAAGGACTGATTTCCAACCAATGACTTCCTTTACCATCTGGCTCTAGTGCTCCAACAAAAACTTCTCCATCAATTTCCCCCTCAACCATTACCATTCCACGAGAAGGTAGTTTTTCACTTATATCTATAGGAAATCTTATAATTTTTAGAGGTCCCGTTTGTAATAGTTCTGATTCAAAATTTATCATCTTAAATACTCCCCTATTATTTATTTCTATCCCCACCACATAATCATTACAAACAATGAAAATACTGATGTAAATACTCCTGTCAATATATTAATATAAAAATATACTGTATAGCTTATTTTCTCATTTTTGTTTTTTCTATTTGAATTATAAACTAATAAATGCGGAACTATGAAAAATAATATACTTAAAATTGTTATTGCCGTTAGAATATAAGTTACGTTTATACTTATAAAGTTTTCTTCCAAATAATAAGCAACATCTTGTGCATAAAAACCTAATAATATTGCTACAATGGTACTAATATATAATCCTACTATGATTTTTTTATCTTTATCTATAATACTAATCTCCTCCTTTGATTTTTATATCATTGTTTTCCTTATACCATTCTGGAATATAAGTTTTAAAGTTGTCATAAACTTCCATTATTTTTTTAGTATTTTTTAATGCTACATCTATTTCTGCTTCTCCAAATCCAACTGCCCAAGGTATAGTGCCTAAAAGATTAACAGCAGTATAGAGTGCCACAAGTTTAAAAAACTCTTCTGGTGGATTTCCCTTAAAGTAGCCATGGATTTGACCATTTGCAAAATCAATACTCTTACTCCAAGTAAATACAAATCTATCATATTCTTCGTAGGGATCACCACGGCTGGCTCTATTAAAATCAATAATTCCAAGCTTTCTATCAGGAGTTAATATCATATTTCCTAGATGATAATCTCCATGCTGAAAAAATATAGGTCTATCTAATAAAAGTTTTTCATTTTGCTTTATAAAGCCTACTACGGATTTATCATTTTCAAATTTATATTCACAGTTTTTATAGGCTTGTATTTTTCTATCTATTTTTTTCTTATACGATTCTTCCCAATTATAATTATTGGTTTTTATATTTATAGAATGAATCTTTTTAAGTATTTCTCCTGCTTGAATACCTAGTTTATATTGTTTATCTCTCTCTAAACCAGCTATGGTATCTTCTAAGTCTATTCCTTCCATCCAGGTAAATATCGAGTACACACTCTTGCCTCGATTGCATACTCCAAAGTCTATAGCCTTTGGGGTATTTACATCCAGATCTTCTAAAATTTTCATATCCATAAACTGTTCTTTTTTAGCCTCATAAAGAGATATATCTGATAGTCTTAGTAGGAATTTATTGTTGAATATATCTTCAATATAAAACTTTTTATCATAGGACCATCCTTTGTTTATAGCTTCTATTATAATCCACTTTTTGCTTCTTGATATATCATTAAATAAGTTGTTTACTATTTATTCCACCTACTTTCTTAATTCAACTCTACAATTTAATTATACTATATTATTTATAAACTTAACACTCAATACAAATAAAATATTGGATTAGTCTGAATTATTTAAAAATACCTCTTGACAAGCATCGCTTTAAAGCATATAGTAGTTAATAATAATAAATGCATTGACGGAGAAAAATGTATCTCCTCTTTTTTACAGAGATCTAGTTAAGTGGTGAAAGCTAGAACTAAGAGAATACAATATATTCACTCCCAAGCAGATTTGTTGAAGATTTCAAGTAGACGAATCCGAAAGCCCATCGTTATAGGGGATAAGACTGTTAGGTCTGATTTAAGTGGTGACAGGTTTGTCACACCTAGGGTGGTACCGCGGATATAATCTTTCGTCCCTATAAATATAAGCTTTGGCTTGTGTTTGTAGGGATGGGAGATTTTTTTATTACCCAGACTTATAAGGTGGGAATAAATTTGTAATGTGAGGCTACAAGAATTTTAAGGTTTTAATTGTAATAAAAATAAATACTATGCTTAAAGATCTAATAAAAGATCCTTATAAACATAGTATACGAGGAGGAATATGTATGAAAAAGCTTAATAGAATTAGTTTATTAGTTATTTTAGTAGTTATGTCAGTTGTACTTTCGGGATGTGTTAAAGAGGATTCAGCTGCGGGTCCTGAGTTTACAATAGGAATAAATCAAATAGCAGAACACCCTGCTCTTGATGATGCTAGACGAGGTTTTGAAGATGGTCTTAAAGAAATGGGCATATCGGCCAAAATAGAATTTAAAAATGCCCAAGGAGATATCCCCACCTTAACAACTATCTCTCAAAAATTTGTAAGTGATAAGGTAGATTTAATCTATGCTATAGGAACTCAAACAGCTCAAGCTTCAAAACAGGTTACAAGTGATATATCTGTACTCTTTAGCGCAGTTACAGATCCAGTTAAGGCCGGAATCGTAAAAGATTGGGATGATGTTGGAGGCAATGTAAGTGGAACATCCGATCTAGCCGATACAGAAAGTCAGCTTAAGATGTTTAAGGAAATAGACCCTTCTATAGAAAAGATAGGAATCATCTTTAACACTAGTGAGCCTAACTCAGAAGTACAAATTGCAACTGTTAAAGAATTAGCTCCAGCTGAAGGATTGGAAGTTATAACTACAGGCGTTAGTAATATAAATGAAATGGCCCAATCACTAGACTCCCTTTTAAATAAGGTTGATGCACTTTATATCCTAAGTGATAATATGGTAGCTTCATCTATTGATCTTGTAGCCAACAAACTTATAGAAAAAGAAATGATATCAGTTTCTGCTGAAGAGAGTCAAGTTGGAGGCGGGATATTGATAACAGATGGACTTAGCTATTATGAACTTGGAAAACAAACAGCTAGAATGGCTAAAGAAATATTAATTGATAAGAAAAGTCCTTCCACTATGCCAGTAGAAAGAGCAGAAAAAACCAGCATAATAGTTAACGAAAAAACATTAGAGAGTTTGAAACTTAATAAAAGCTTAAGTCTTTTTAAAGATGCTAACATGATCGGGAAATAATCGAACTTTTAAAACTAAATTTTCTTCTTGCTTATAAGTCAGACCAACATGTATAGCCCTCTCCATCATTTACTTATTAAAAAACTTACTTAAGTCCCTTGACAATTTTGCTTTAAAGGAATATAGTAAGACTTAATAAATAAATACTTTGATGGAGAGAAAAGTATCAACGTTATTATTAGAGAGCTGGGATTTGGTGAAACCTAGCAATAACAAGATATAATATACACTCCTAAGTAGATTCGTTGAAATATTAAGAGTAGGCGAATACGAAATCCCATCGTTATAAGGGATAGGACTGTTAGGTCTGATTGAAGAGGTGACAATATTTTGTCGCTACTAGGGTGGTACCGCGGAAAGACTTTTCGTCCCTATAAATAAGCTGAGTGTTTATTTATAGAGACGAGAAGTTTTTTTTATTTCCCAAATATCCTAACTCAATCTTTTCTAATTATTTTCACAATATAAATTAGGAGGAAAAGAAAATGATAAAGAAGAAAATAGGCAAATTAGTATTAGTTTTAATGGTAGGCAGTGTGCTTTTAACAGGTTGTTCAAGCAAGACTAAAAGAGATAAAACTGATGGTGAAAAGTTTAATATTGGTATAAGTCAGCTAGCAGAGCATCCAGCTCTTGATGATGCAAGACGTGGTTTTGAAGACGGTCTTAAAGAACTTGGTGTAGATGCTAAGATAAATTTTAAAAATGCTCAAGGAGATATACCCACAGCAACTACTATTGCTCAAAAGTTCGCAAGTGATAAGGTGGACTTAATCTACACAATAGCAACTCCGGCGGCTCAAGCTGCAAAACAAGTAACGCAGGATATCCCAGTATTGTTTAGCGCAGTTACAGATCCTGTTAAGGCAGGACTTACAGATGACTGGAAAAAACCAGGCAAAAACTTAACTGGAACTTCCGATGAAGCACCTATAAAAAGACAACTAAAGCTATTTAATCAACTGGACCCTTCTATTAAAAAGGTTGGAATTATATTTAATACAAGTGAAGGAAACTCAGAAATACAAATCCAAATGGCAAAAAAACTAGCTCCCGAGTTTGGTATTGAAATAGTTGCAATGGGTATTTCAAATATTAATGATTTGCCTCAAACTGCGGACTCAATGGTTAAAAAGGTTGATGCTATCTATACTATTACAGATAATATGGTCGCAGATGGAATAAATATAGTTTCAGAAAAAGCTTTAGCCAATAATATGATCATAGTCGGAGCAGAAGACTCACACGTTAAAGGCGGAGCTCTTATAGCTGATGGTCTTAGCTACTATGAACTAGGAAAGCAAACAGCTCTTATGGCTAAAAGAATATTAATTGATGGAGAAAGTCCTTCTATTATCGAGGTGGAGAGGGCAAAGAAAACTTCTAAAATGTTTAATGAAGCGACCATGAAACAATTAAATATCGATGCAACAAACCAAGCTTTTAAAGATGCAGTAAAATTTAAAAAGTAGTATTGGAGGTAAATATATATGAATTCACTTATAATCACATCACTTGAACAGGGTCTAATCTTTGGAGTATTGGCACTGGGAGTATTTATAACCTATAAAGTATTAGATATAGCAGATCTTTCTGTAGAGGGAACATTTCCATTTGGAGCCTTTGTATTTGCAAAGCTTATATCCTCTGGATTAGATCCCATAACAAGTTCCTTAGCAGCCTTTCTATTTGGAAGCTTGGCGGGACTTTTAACTGCTACACTTTTTATAAAACTTAAAATAAAGCCTATATTAGCCGGTATCTTGACTATGACTATTCTATATTCAGTAAATCTTAGAAGTAATGGAAAGGCAAATGTTTCACTCTTTGATTTTCCTTCAGTTTTTGATAAGGGAAGTAAGCTGCTTCTCTTAATAATTATAGTACTAGCTTTAAAAGTATTAATGGACTTATTTTTAAAGACGGAGACTGGCTACCTTTTAATAGCTACCGGAGACAATGAAGCATTAGTTAGGTCACTGGGACAAAACAGCAATAAATATAAGGTAATAGGTCTTATGCTTGCAAATGGATTAGTAGCTCTATCAGGCGCTCTTATGGCTCAGTATCAAGGTTTCGCAGATATGACTATGGGAAGCGGAATTATAGTTATAGCTCTTGCTTCTATCATTATAGGAGATACTATAATGAAAAGTTCAAATAAGCTAAAGAATACCACTCGAGCTATTATAGGAGCTATAATATATAAGATTATAGGTGGAATAGCAATAGATTTAGGCCTTAATACTCATGATTTAAAGGCAGTAAACGCACTGATAGTTATAGCCTTTATATACTACAATAATAACTCTCTTAAGCTTAAAGCTTTTGGCGGAAGAAATAAAGGTAAAGTTTCAAAGTTTTTTAAAAGGCTATTCAGTAAAAAAGGAGGAGAAAATCATGCTTAAGATAAATAATTTATCAAAGTCATTCAATAAGGAAACTGACCATGAAATACAGGTCTTCCAAGAATTTAATCTTGAAATCGAAAAGAATAAATGTACTGCTATAATAGGTTCCAATGGATGCGGAAAATCTACCCTCCTTAATATGATAGCTGGTAGCATAATCTTAGATGATGGAGATATTATTTTAAATGAAAGAAATATTGGAAAATTAAGAGAAGAAAAAAGATCTAATCATATAGGAAGAGTTTATCAAAATCCTTCTATGGGAGTATCCCCTTCTCTTACTATACTTGAAAATATGAGTTTAGCAGATAAAAAAAGCGAAAAGTTTGCCCTTAGAAGATTGATTAAAAAGAGTAGAATACCAGAATATATAAGACTTTTGAAGGAACTTGACTTAGGGCTTGAAAATCAGTTAAATACTCAGGTAAGATTCTTATCAGGCGGCCAGAGGCAATCTCTTTCCTTAGTTATGGCAACTATGAAACATCCAGACCTCCTTCTTCTAGATGAACATACAGCAGCCCTGGACCCTAAAACATCTTTTGTTGTTATGGAGAAAACTCGCGAAGTAATAAAAAGACACAACATGACAACCATAATGATCTCTCACAATATGAAAGATGCAATAGACTACTCTGATAGAATAATTATGCTAGATAAGGGCAAGGTTATTTTAGACCGAAATAGCCGGGAAATAACTGAAGATGAACTTATGGAAATTTATAAATTAAAGGTCTCAAGAGATATAGCCTCATAAAATGAGTTCATATAAACCCACAAAAACAGAGCATCTAAAGTTCCGGAACTTTAGATGCTCTGTTTTTACTTTTTCTAATAATATTTATAAACTTTCAGATTGCATTGATTTAGACTTATATTAGTGAACTACTCTCCATTGAAATTTAAAGTAGATTTATGAGTATATATTTTTCTATTTTTATCTATACAGTCCATTCATTGTGTATTATTCCAACCAGATACCATTTTCCCTTATATTCTTCAAATACAAGTTTAAGGCTTCTCCAGTCAATTCCTTCAAATTGTTCATCAAATCCTTTGAAATATGATTCAATATACTCTCCCTCTGGGTAGGCTTCTTTTACATTGTCTATAGTGTTTCCCATAGACACGGTATTATTTATAGCTACTAGGTGAGGATTTAAAAAGTCTTGGTCATAAATAAATTCTTTATAATAATCCTTTAAACTAAGTTCTATCGGGTCGCCCCTTCCGTCATATTCTCCCCAAGATCTAGTTTTAGGATCCTTAAACATCTCAACTAGCTCATCTCTTTTAACAACAAAATCCTTGTCAAAATCTACATAACCATAAGATGTTAATCTTACTCCTTTTTCAGGATGAATATATTTTTTTAAACTCTCCATATCTTCTTCCTTTAAAGCTTTTAATACCTTTACCGAGTTTACTAGTATGTGTCCTTCTTGACCATATTCCACAGTGGGCTCTTCTGACGTTTCTTCTGCCTCTTCTTCTTTTAAATTTTTTATATCACTTTCTAATGACTTTATATTAGTTTCTAACTCATCTATCTTTTTATCTTTTTCTTTTACTAGACTTTCTAATTCAAATATAGTCTTTCCATTTGAATCATCTGGTGGATTTGATGGAGTCTCTGTCCCACTAGTTGGTGTACAGGCTGATAAAAAAAGAGCTAAGCATAATATTATTGGGATAAAAAATTTTCTATTTTTCATATCTACCACCTCTCTTATAAATATTTATACCCTGTTTTATATACTTTATCACAGTAAAGTTTTCACCATTGTAAACTACATAAAAAAGTTCCCTCTCAACCCTATTACTACTATGACTATCATTTTTTTACTAGAGCTAATTATCATTATAAAACTATACATATGAACACCTTTTTTTGTATGTAATATAAGACTATATACTTTATTTTACTGGGTGAATACAAATAAATCCAGAAAAAATTATTTTTCTGGATTTGTTATAAGACCTTTTCTATGTGCATCTTCTATCATAGCTTCTGCAAATTTCCAAAGTTCATCTGATGAATGTTTTAAAGGTTCTATTCTTTTTAATATATCTTTTTTAGAAACATTAAACTTTCTCCAAGTTCCACCATTATTGTTATAATTATTTAACATAGGTTGGAGCCTATCCATTGAAGCGGCAAAAATAGCTTCATGTGTTTCCATATCTTCAAACTCAGTCCAAAGAGATTTTATCTCTTCTCCCTTGTTTCCACTTAAATTTTTAGATATAGCTTCTATAGCCTTCTCTTCTCTTTCTCTTTTACCAATATTTGCTTCTTTATCAAAGCAAAAAGTATCCCCTGCTTGTATTTCAACTAGATCGTGGATCAGAAGCATCTTTATAGTCTTATTTACATCAATAGTTTCATTACTATATTCAGCTAGCAATAAAGCCATCACTGATATATGCCAAGAATGTTGAGCATCATCTTCCCTTCTTTCATCACCTATAATACTAGTTTGCCTCAATATAGTTTTCATCTTATCTAGTTCAACAATAAACTCCATATCCTTTAATAAATTTTCATCTAGCAAAAAACCATTCCTTTCAATTATTATTTTACGGCTTCCACTCTATTACTTCTTGGAAACTGCTTACATAGGAGTAGTTTTTTATATCTACAAGAACTATAGCTGTAGACTCCGCATCTATAAAGTCATCTAAATAATTATGTTTATCTACAAGAATCTTTGACCATACTTTAATTTCGTCTTTATCTTCTAATATCCTTGCACTTCCAATAGCTGTTATAGCCGCTATATCATTTATATTTGAACTATTGTTTGACCTGTTATCTACTAGTATAGATACATTTTTATGTTTTTCTATAGACTCATATTTTTTAGTTTTAATTGGAGTTGCAAATACCATAGTTTTTAAACGACTTCCACTCGAGTAGCTGATTAGACTAGTATAACATTCATCATCTCCTTGTGTAGCTAAAACACCAAAATCTTGAGTTCTTATCATAATATTTATCTTCTCAATCATCATTTCTTTATACTCTTTATCTTCTGTATCTTCTTTTTTTACATCTACATATTCTGGTTTTTCATTATATTTATCCATATTATCTCTCCCTATGCTTGTATTACAGACCTTCCTCCGTCTACTGCCATTATTTGTCCTGTTATCCAATCTGAATCTTTAGAAACTAAAAATGCAGTGAGTTTTGCTATATCATCTGCTTTTCCTAATCTCTTTAAAGCATGAGTAGCAGCCATTTTTTCAAGGGTTTGCTCATCTCTTAATATTCCCGACGACAAGCTACTATCTGCTAGAATTGAAGGCGCTATTCCATTAACTCTTATGCTTGGTGCAAGTTCTGCTGAAAGAGATCTGACAAGCCCCTCCACTGCTCCTTTACACATGCTCAGTGAGGCATGCATAGACAATCCTTGAGCAACTGCAACACTCGAATAGAGTACAATAGAGCCTTTTCCTTTCTTTAATGCTGTCATAGCTCCTTTTACTGCAAGAGCAGCTCCCATAGCATTTATCTTAAAATCATTTAAAAAATCTTCTTCTTCTAGTCTTCTAAGAGACTTAAGGTTTATAGTTCCAACTGCATAAATAAGTCCTACTAATTCTTTTCCAGCATCTTCACTTACTTTTTCAAAACTCGCCGAATCTTTTACATCTGCTACTGTCATAGTAGCCCCTAATCCTTCTGCTATTTTTTCTAATTTTTCCTTATCTGATCCTACTAAATGGAGATCATATCCTTGTTCCTTTAATATCTTTGCAGTTTGTGAACCTACTGCTCCACTTCCACCGTATATTAAAACTTTTCCCTTCATAGTTATCCATCTCCTTTTCTAGAATTTACCCCATATAAAATATTGATAACAAATCTAATTTACTTTATTCTAATTTTTATCTTTAATAAATCTATTATTCTCATTAGATAGAGTTTATCTATAAAATAGACATCTTGTACTCTATTTTTATCATAAATTCATAGTATTCTCAAAACTTATGAATTATGTTTAAATTAATGGGTATGAATGTTAATAGCAATAATAAATATAGGAGGTATAATATGGATAAGAAAAAAGAAAATATTACTAATGAAAACATCAATACTGATAAGGTAGATATGACTTGTTTACCAGATGATAAAAAATATGATGACGGTCCTTTTGATCCCAAAGAGGTAGCTCAAGATGGAAGTTATAAAGAACATAAAAGCCCTAAAAGAGAAGATACCGCAACTGATGTATACTATAAAACTGAATGTAAACTACCAGATTCTAAGGTAGCAATTCCAACTAAAGACTCAGTTGAAGAAGCTAAAGAATGGGTAGATGAAGAAAATAGAAGATAGTCCATATGGACTATCTTTTTTTTAATATTTTTATATGAGAATTATCTTTGACTATCTTAAACTATCTACTGATCGTTTTATTCTAGCTAAACCTTCTTCTAAAGTTTCTCTAGGACATGCTACATTCAGTCTGAAATATCCTTCTCCACCCTCTCCATAAGGTCTGCCATCATTTAGTACTACCTTTCCAGTCTTGAGCAATGCTTCATTTATCTCATCAGCACTTTTATTTAAGGATTTGAAATCGAGCCACAGTAAAAAAGTAGCCTCTGGTTTTATCAGCTTTATTTCCGGAATGTTTTTATTGAAGTATTCTATAGCAAAATCCATATTAGCTTCTATATAAACAAGAACTTCATTTAACCAGTTCGCTCCCTTACTGTAAGCTGCTTCAAGTCCTGCAGCTCCAAAGGTCGAAACCTTGTCTATCTCGTTTTTTTCTAGAGAATTGACCATCATATCCCTCAGCTCATCATTAGAAATTATCGCTATAGATGTAAATAATCCAGCTACATTAAAGGATTTACCGGGAGACATAAGTGTTATAGTTCTCTTTGCAAGTTCGGGAGAAATAGAAGCTATAGGAACATGCTTTGTTCCCTCCAAAGTTAGATCGCAGTGGATTTCATCTGAAATAATAGTAATATCATTTTTAATACAAACATCTCCTAGACGAGTTAGATCTTCTTTTGACCAAGATCGTCCTACTGGATTATGAGGATTGCACAGCATCATAACATTTGTTTTTTCATCTATAGTGTTCTCTAAGTTTTCAAAATCCATAACAAAATTCTCTCCATCAAACTTTATAGGATTTGCGTTTAACTCTCTTTTATTGTTTTCTAATATTCTAAAAAATGGTGGATAAACAGGAGTCTGAACTATTACATTGTCTCCTTTTTCTCCTATATTTTCTATTGCTATATTAAGTCCAACTACAACTCCGGGCGTGAAAATAATCCATTCTTTTTTTATATCCCAATCATATCTATTTTTAGCCCAATTTATTATAGCATCATAAACACTATCTCCTATAATAGGATAACCAAATATGCCGTGCTCAACTCTTTCCTTAAGAGCATCTATAACTTCCGGCGGAGACTGAAAGTCCATATCTGCAACCCACATAGGCAGTAGATCTTCACTTCCATAGTCTTCAGTTAAATTATTCCACTTTCTTGAATCAGTTCCTTTTCTCTTGATAATATTATCAAAATTATATTTCATCTATATAATCCTCCCTTAAGTTCTATACTCTCATTGTCTAATATATTCCTATAAGTGTCAACACCACAATATTATACTAGAGTATCGATATATAAAAAAGCGACTAGTAAAACCTCTTGAGTTTTATTAGTCGCTTGATTATTATTTTATTTTAAAAATCTTAAAGTTCTACTCTGTGCTCTATAAGGTAGCCGGTACCCATAAAGAATAATACTGCAAAAAGTATATTCATTCCAAAGCTTGCTAGGTTTATAAATCCTGGCATGGCTCCTGCCATATCTCCAAAACCACTCATTCCCATTCCTGAAAAAGTATTATTTATTATTTGTTCCACCCCTTCAAGAGGTATTATTTTAAATGTATTTATATCTAGGAAATAAGGTATAGCTTCTCCTACACTGGCAGTTATATATCCTGTAACTCCACTTATTATTAGGAATATTATAAACCACATACCGCCTATTTTTTTATTTCCAATACTAACCTTACTAAGTGATATTGAAAAATAAACTAAGATAAGAGTCAGCATAGCTCCTACTATACTAGTAGCAACTGTAGTTATAAAACTTATATCTAAAACTGTGAAAAACTGTTGGAGTACTTCTCTTACTTCTCCTTTAAATAGTATCATAGCTAATAGAAGATTATAAAGAAAAGCAACTGCTCCTATAACTGTGTTCCACATTATTGCAACTAGTAGTTTACTTCCTAAAATTTGGTTTCCAGTAAGAGGAAGTGTAAATGTTAAATAACCTCGGTCTTCATATAGCTCCTTTTTAAAGGAATTTACTATATAAAAGAAAGCTGTTATGAAAGCCCCAAATATAACAAGTACTGAAAGTATAAATATAAATACTGTAAATCCATTTGGCCCAAATGAGCTAGGATTATCAAACATATTCATTTGTTTTAATATATTGTACTGAATCATACTAGAAGCCAATACAATCACTGCAAGTATGCCAAGCATAAATTTATAAGTTCCTTTTATTTCATATTTCATAAATTTTTTCATGTTTTTTCTCCCTCCTATCCAAATATTTCTTTATATAGATCGTCTATTTGCATTCCTCGTTCTTCTCTTAAGCTTTCAGCATTTCCAATTAAGTCTATAGTTCCATCTCTTAAGAAAGCTACATCATCAAACAAGCTTTCCATATCACGAACTAAGTGAGTTGTTATAATCATAGTACTTTCTTCATCATAGTTTTTTACTATGGCGTCTAATATCTGATCTCTAGCAACAGGGTCTACTCCTGCTATGGGTTCGTCTATTATATAAACTTTAGCTCTTCTTGCTAGAACCAAGCTTAAATTTAGTTTCTCATGCATTCCTTTTGAAAGTTCTTTTATTCTCATATCTAATTTTAAATCCATAAACTCTATTAAGTTGATGGCCTTTTCCCGGTCAAAATCTTCATAAAAGTCTTTATAGAAACGGATAGCTTCATCTACTGTCATCCAATCATAAAGAAAGTTTCGATCTGGTAAATAGGATACTATTGATTTTGTATAAGGTCCAGGTGTTTGTCCATCTATTAAAACCTCTCCACTGCTTGATCTTAAAAGTCCTGTTAGGATTTTTATTAAGGTTGTCTTTCCGCTTCCGTTGGGACCTAGTATTCCTATTACTCCACCTTTCTTAATATCCAAACTTAAATTGTCTAATGCTTTTTTATTTCTATACTTCTTTGTTACTCCTCTAATTTGTATTATATTTTCCATTTCTAATCCTCCTTTATAGATTTTTCTATTATTTCTTTTATTTCTGAGTTAGTAAAGTCTAAGGATCTCATTTCTTTTAAAAAGTTTGATACTAAATTATCCGCCATATCATTCTTCAAACCCTGTATAAGTTTTATATCTTCTGTAGCAAAGGTACCCATACCTCTCTGGGTGAAAATCAAGCCTTCCCTTTCAAGTTCTGCATATGATCTTCCTATAGTATTGGGGTTTACAGTAAGAGTAGTTGAAAGTTCCCTTGCAGAGGGCAGCCTTTCTCCTTCTTTTATTCTTTTAGTGACTATTTCTTTTTTGATATAATTCATAATCTGAATATAGATAGGTAAATTATCTTTAAAATCCATGTTTACACCTCCCATGTTTATTAGTGCCTTAGTTATATAGTACACCGACATATTATGATTGTCAAGCTTTTTATTTAAAAAATATGCACATAAAGTTATATTATAACTTTGTATGCATATTTTATTATGCTAGATATAAAAGAGAGATTCCTCTATTCCGCTAAAGCTTCAATCGGAATGACAATGCTAATGACTACTTCTACAGATATCCATTACTTGCCCTCTCAAGCTTGTCGAGAGATCTCTACTTACTTGTCATCTCGAGTTTGTCGAGAGATCTCTATTTACTTTTTCATCTGTCGGATTTTTTCAGCACACACTTCTACGGCCTCCATAATAGATGATCTAAAACAGAGATTCCTCTATTCCGCTAAAGCTCCAATCGGAATGACAAGGCTAATGACTACTTCTACAGATATCCATTACTTGCCCTCTCAAGCTTGTCGAGAGAGCTCTACTTACTTGTCATCTCGAGCTTGTCGAGAGATTTCTACTTAGTTGTCATCTCGAGCTTGTCGAGAGATCTCTATTTACTTTTTCATCTGTCGGCTTTTTTCAGCACACACTTCTACTGCCTCCATAATAGATGATCTAAAACCTGTTCGCTCTAAGCTAATGACTGCTTCTATTGTTGTTCCTCCAGGAGAGCATACATTATCTTTTAACTTTCCCGGATGCTCTTCGGTCTCTAGAACCATCTTTGCAGATCCCAGAACTGCTTGTGCTGCCATTTTGTAAGCTAGTGGTCTTGCTAGTCCTTCCTTTACACCCGCGTCTGCCATAGCCTCAATTAAGACAAATATATAGGCTGGTGATGATCCGCATATTGCTGTAAATGCATCCATTAAGCTCTCATCTATTATTTCTGCCTTACCAAAGCTCTTAAAAATATCTAATACGTCTTGTATTTCTTCTTGATCTAGACAAGCTCCAGGTGAAAGAGCGCTCATACCTTCTCCCACAAAAGCTGGAGTGTTTGGCATTGTTTTAATGAACTTTGCTCCTTCTTTTAAGTTTTCTTTTAAAAAATCTAAACTTATTCCAGCTCCAATAGATATTACCACTGTTTCTTCTTTTATATCTTCTTTAATCACTTCTAATATTCCTTTGTAGAGGTGAGGTTTTACAGCTAAAAATAAAAAATCCGCCTCCCTAGCAACTTGTTTGTTGTCTAGAGTAGTCCTAATCTTAAACTCTTTTTCTATTTTCTCTAGTGTAGTCTTAGTTTTAGCAGAGACAATTATATCATCACTCTCTACTATATCTGATGAAATTATACCCTTTATCATAGCGCTGGCCATATTTCCGCACCCAATAAATCCTATTTTTTTCTTCATCCAATTACTCCTCCAATTTTTATTCTATTTTTACCTTATTATAACATTTAAACATAAAAAGCACTTGCCAGCTCGAATCTATTTTTACTAATTAGATTCGAGCTAGCAAGTGTAATATAAATCTTAAATATATATATTAATTCAAATTTTATAGAATATACTTATACTTCTTTAGGACTTAATCCTTTATCAACCTTATTTTTTTCGATAGTTTCTTTAATTTTACTTCTCTTAGCCATATTTGCTTCGCCTGCTTTTTCTATTCCTATCTTAGTACATATTGGTCCTACTATTTCAAATACCAACACGCTAAATAGTACAATTGTCGATATTTTAGCTCCAACTGCACCAAGTTCTGCTTTAACTATAGCTGCAAGTCCTATTGAAACTCCCCCAATTGGAAGGAGACTCATTCCCAAATACTTCTCAACTGCTTCACTTGCATTTACCCTCTTAGCTCCTAAGTTTGATCCTATGATCTTACCAGCTGCTCTTGCTGTTATATAGACTATCCCAATAAGTCCCACACTCGATAGAACTCTTATATCTAAACTCGCTCCAGCTAATGTAAAAAACATCAGGTAAACCGGCGGTGTTATATTAGTTAGCAAGCTAAAAATTCTTTGAGATTTCGGTAGCACATTTACTAGTGTTGCGCTCATCATCATACAGGTAAGAAGAGGCGATAAACTAAATACGTTAGCAAGTCCTGCGCCGGCTAATATAAATCCAACTAAAACCGATAATAATATATCTTCTGATCTGCTATGTCTTGATAAGTAGCTTAAAAGTACTCCAAGTATAAATCCTAATAATAGCGAGCCGCCTATCTCAAGTAAAGGTGTAAATATCAGGCTAAATGCCGTAATATCACCCATTCCACTTGTAAGTTTAGCAATTGATAAACATAACCCAAATAACATAATTCCAAGCGCATCATCTATTGCAACTACTGGAAGTATTGTATTAACCAGTGGTCCTTTTGCTCTTAATTCTCTTATAACCAGCACAATTCCTGCAGGTGCTGTTGCAGTTGCTATACTTGCTATAACAAGGCTAAATCCTAAGTCTTGCCTGAAGATTACAAACATGCATAAAAATACCAGTACCATAGTAGCTATGAACTGGAATAGTGTTATTGTCATAATCTTTTTTCCGACCTTTTTCATATCCTCTAATAAAAATTCACTTCCAATACTAAAAGCAATTGCTCCAAGTGCAATTTCGTTAAGTATACCCATGCTTCCAATATCCGCTGACTGTATAACATTTAAAAAAGACGGTCCAATTAGGAGACCCCCTATTATATATCCAGAAATATTTGGTAATTTAAAGAAATTAGCAACCCGTCCCCCGACAAGTCCTATAAAAACAATGATACTTAATTTAAAAAGTAAATCCAAAAAAAATCATGCCTCCATATAATATTTATTTATTTAATATTGTTTTCTATTAACTCTAGTATACTACATATTCTAAGAATGTGCAAATTTAGGGATTTAAAAGCACTTTTCACAAAATCTAGAGCTAAGTCTTGAGCTTTAATATTCAATAAAATACTATTTGGAGGCACATTTATACTTGTTTAATCTCAATTTTAGTGTGTTAACATTATATTAATAATTTCCTCATCTGCTGATTTCATACCTTCGTTACAGAATTTACCTAAGTTTTTGATAGTAGTATCTGCATCAGGATTGGTTATTCCATCATAATCACCAATTACAATTCCTGCCATAGCAAGTTTTGCCTGTATAATTGCTTCTGAAGATGCAGTTGATAATTTAAATGAGCATCCACCTTTCGCTCCATCACATACCATACCTGTTAAGGTTCCTACCATATTTTTAATAGCAGTTCCTATTTGTTCCAAACTTCCCTCTAGCATCCATACAATAGATGCAGACGCTCCAATTCCTGCTGCTATAGCACAAGCACATACAGGTGACAGATTACCGGTAAAGATTTTTATATAAGCTGTAGTAAGGTGACTAAAGGCTAAACTTCGAGCTAGTTTTTCATCATCACAACCTATATGTTCACACATAACCGCTGGTGGAATTATTGCAGTTATACCCTGGTTTCCACTTCCGGCACTGCTCATAACTGGCATATTTATTCCAGACATCCTAGCATCGCACGCTGCTGACGTTAAAACTCTCGCCTGATTTATAACATCCTTTTGCATTACTCCTTCATCCATAAGTATATTCATAGCAGCTCCAATTCCAGGTCCTGATTTTTCATCAAGTCCAACTTGTGCTATATCCATATTTACTTTTACTCCTTCTAATAAAAAACTTATATCAGAAAATTCTACAGTTTCTACAAAATTCTTTATATCTTTTAATGTAACTTCTTTAAGATAATCGTTTTTATTGCTAATAACTTTTCCATTTGTATCTATATCAAGCAGAACTTCTCCAGCTGCTTCTACATATACTATATTTGTATGGCTATTCTTTATTCTGCAAGTACCTTTTCCCTGATCTGTTTCTACTTGAGCTTCTATAAAGAAATTTCCTTTTTTATCTTCTAAAATTACCTCTACCAAATCCCTATTTAATAAATCTCTAGCTTCAAGCTTAGTATCTTCATCTACATTTCTAAAAACCTGCAAATTAAGTGATGCGTCCCCGCAAGTTACTCCAAGAGCGGCCGCAAAAACAAGACCAACTTCTTCTGTCCCTGGTATGCCTACACCCATTCCATTTTTGTAAATATTAGGACTTACCATAACCTTAATAGATTTTACTTCTCCCTTAACACCTTCATATGCTTTAGCAGCTGCCAATCCTACTGCTACTGGCTCAGTGCATCCAAGTGCTGGTTTTACACCATCTACAAGGGATTGTAATAGTTTTTCATTATATTTAATCTTGTTACTCATATATATCATCCTTTCATAAGCATCCTTAGTAATCTTTTAATAATCTTTTAATCATGTTATTAATATATAATGCAAGTTTTGTGCCAACAATTTAATTTAAGTTTTTTATTTATATACTTTCTTAAAGCTTGTACTAGGCTTATTATAGAAACTCAATAAAAAAATAAGGAAATTCTATAGACTTATCTTCTATAGAATTTCCCATTAGTGGAAACGCCATTCTCATTTTTAGAAAACTTTATTCATTTATTTTTCTGTAGAGTGTTGTTAGTCCTATTCCAAGTTTTTCAGCAACCTTTTTCTTACCTTCCACAGTATCACCATATTCTTCCATAAAGGTTCTTATAACATTTTTTTCAAACTCTACTTTCAAATTCTCAAGACTGGTATTTTTTTTGTCTTTATCTTCTATTTTAAAATCTCCTATAATACTATTTTTGCTTGCCTCTGCCATATATTCAGGCAAGTTTTCTATCTTAATAAATTTATCTGTTGCAAAACACACCCCGTGTTCAAGTATGTTTTCAAGTTCCCTTATATTTCCCGGAAAATCATAGTTTGAAAACAAGCTCTTTACATCTTCTGAAATAAACTTAAGCTCTTTGTTCATTCTGTTGCAGAGTCTTTCTATTATATATTCAGAAAGAACTAGAACGTCTCCTTCTCTCTTCTTTAGAGACGGCAATTTTACGGGTATAACATTTAACCTATAATAAAGATCCAGCCTAAAGCTACCTTCATCTACCATAGTTTTTAAATCCTTATGTGTAGCGGATATAACTCTTACATTTATATCTATAGCTTCACTTCCTCCAAGTCTATCTATTGTTCGCTCTTGAAGTACTCTCAAAAGTTTTGTTTGGAGAAATATAGGAAGATCTCCTATTTCATCTAAAAATAGAGTCCCATTGTTAGCAAGCTCAACTTTACCCTTTTTTCCTGCATTGTCTGCTCCTGTAAATGCACCCTTTTCATATCCAAATAGTTCTGACTCAATTAGATTTTCAGGAATACTAGCGCAGTTTATAGCTATAAACGGTCCTTCCCGTCTAGAACTTTCATTGTGTATGGATCTAGCAAATAGTTCCTTACCAGTTCCACTCTCTCCTTCTATCAGTATCGTAGAGTCAGTTCCAGCTACTATTTTAGCTTTATTTATTGCTCTAAGAAGAGGCTTACTTGTTCCTATTATATCTTTAAAAAATATTTTTTCTTTTTTATCATAAGTTTTAGCCAGATTTATAATATTGCTTAGAAATTCAAAGCTTATCATAACAGAAAATTCATTATCTCTTAGCATAATTTTATTTATAGTATATAATACCCTTACCTTCTTATCTTTTATAGTCCAAAGATCAACTATTTCCTGTCCTCCATTATCTATAAGCTTTATATCATTTATAAACTTATCAATATTATTTTCTATAATCTTCTGGTTGGATATATTTATATCTAATATCTGAAGGGCCTTGCTGTTTATATGTATTATTTCTTCCTCAGAATTTAGTATGATTATTCCTTTATTCAAGCAGTTTATGATCTCATTGACCTCGGTTGTATTTTTTTTAAGTTTATTGCTTATCTTAATATCTATTATATCTCGTTCCACTATATCAACTGTTTGTTTAAGCATGTTAAAGTATTCTTCTTGTTTTATCTTTATTAAATCGGCCTGAGCTTTATCAAAACTCGCAAAGCAAATTACTCCTACCGTCTCTCCATCATCTCGTATAGGATAAATCATATTTGCAAATTCCCGGCAGTTATCTCTGTTAGAACAATTTATACATTCTTCCTCTCTACTTAAGTTTATTATAGGCTCACCTGTTTTAAGAACTCTTGCAAACAAGGAGTCATCGGCACAGGCATCATCTATTTTAGTAAAAAAATCCCCAGTTCCTACTATTCTAGTTAAGTTTTTATCTGCAATAGCAACCTCTATATTTAGAGCCAAAGCTACAGTTTGGGCTAGGTTTTGCATTTTATATTGTATCAGCCTTAAGTAAGACATATCTATCACCTTTCAATCTTTTTTCTATTTCCCTATAATCTTATTATATCAAATAAAATTATAAATACTGAAAAATATTAGTTTATTTGAATATTTGGGTATAGTATCAGTGAACAGATTCACATCTACAAAGTCAGTTTTTATTAAATGGGGGTGAATATTTTGGAAATCAGAAAGCATGTTATTGTTCCTCTGGGCTATGGGAAATTTATTCGTTCTGACAAAATAGTAGGTCTTGAACCTATAGAAGATGACAGAGGCCCTGGAAAGAGAACATATGTCTACGTAGAAGATATTGATAAGCCTATGGTTGCTTCTAGAACTGAAAACTCTATCCTATCTAGTATGGTCGAAACTCCTAAAGAATTCATTGAAGCTACCGCTGCCTTGGAACTCTTGCAGGATATACTAGATGATATAACTCAAATAGGACCTATGCTTAAAAAGAGTATAAAAAAGGAAGCAAAACTTGATTTAGAAAAAATTGCTATGAGAATTGAAGAAATTTTAAATCATGAAATTGATGATTTAAATTAAAAAAAGCTATTTTTTATAAATAGCTTTTTTTATAGATTTATATATAATTTATAGCTTCATTCCATAAACATTGTTTACAGGCATTGTAAACATCATACCAATACCAGGTTCATATACATCTCCAAAAACTTCTTTTGCAGCTCTTACAGCTTTTGCTAGGGTTTCTTCATCTTCTATAACTGTAAAAACGGTCTTATTATAAGGTCTTGAATTATCTATCATAGATCTTATCTTTCCAAAGAAAGGTTCATTACCGTGACCTCCATGGTTCATAGCAAATCCCATGCCCTGGCTGTCTAATATAGTAGCTCCTTTTACACCTATTTCTATAAACTTATCTAATAACTCTTCTAGATAATTAGGTTTGTTTAATACAATAAATAATACGTTCATTATTTTTCTCCACCCTTTCTCACTAATTGCTTCTTTTAAGCGCTCCATTTTCTTCTCCAGAATTTACAATTCCTATTCTTGTAAATACAGGTCCTATTATATCAAATATCAAGATGCTAAATAATACTATGGTTGTAACTGCCTCTCCAATACTTGGAATTTCGCTCGCTACTATAAGTGCAAGTCCAATCGGAATTCCGCCTGAGGGAAGCAGAGTCATTCCCAGATATTTTACTACATTGCTAGGAGCATTTACAGCTTTTGCTCCAAGCCCCGCTCCTACTATTTTACCAATTGTTCTAGCTAATATATACCCTCCTCCTAGTAATCCTACCTTGGATAGTACACTTATATTTAAGCTAGCTCCAGCCAAAGTAAAGAAGAGTACATAAATAGGAGGAGTAAAATCTGATACTATATCAAAAATTCTATTTGCATTTTGTACAAGATTTATTACCATGGCTCCAATCATCATACATGTTAAAAGACCTGATAGTCCTAACATCTCTGAAAGGCTCGATCCAAGTATTATAAATCCAAGCACTATGGTTAAGAGCTCATCTTTTCCCCTAGCTTTTTTAGATACAAAACTTAGTATAATTCCAAGCACGGCTCCAAGTAGAAGTGATCCTCCAATTTCTATAAGTGGTGATGCTATCATCTTTATAAGGGAAAATTCTCCGCCTAACTCTATAAGTTTAACAACTGAAAGAGAGATTCCAAAGGCCATAAGACCCAGTGCATCATCTATTGCAACTACCGGCAAAATAGTGTTTACCAGCGGTCCTTTTGCTTTAAGTTCTCTTATAACTAAAACTATACCAGCGGGAGCTGTTGCAGCTGCTATACTTGCAGTTATTAAACTAAAGCCAAGATCTTGTTTAAATAATATAAACATAGTAAAGAATACAAGTACTACGGTTCCGATTACCTGTAGCAAAGTAATGATGAAAATATTCTTACCTATTTTTTTAATATGTTCCCATAAAAATTCATTTCCTATACTAAAAGCTATCGTAGCTAATGCAAGGTCATTTAAAATTTTAAAACTATCTGCTTCTCCAACCTTTATAACATTTAATAAAGAAGGCCCAATAAGCAGTCCTCCTACTATATAGCCCGAAACATTGGGGAGTTTAAACTTTTCAGCAAGCTTCCCTCCAAGCAATCCCATGAATAATATAATTCCAAGCTTCAAAAGTAAATCCAAAACTACCATCCCTTTATTTTTATTTCTACAACTTTTATATTGTATAACAATTATTTTACTTTTACAAGTAAGCAGATATAGCTACGCTTATGAGAGGGAATTAGTTAAGATTTTCAAAATATACTCAATAATAGAATTAAAAGTCTACAATAAAAGAAGAAATAAAATAGATCAAATAAAACAAAAACCCTGTATTCATTTAGAATACAAGGTTTTCTATGGCACACCCGGAGGGGCTCGAACCCCCAACAACCTGGTTCGAAGCCAGGGACTCTATCCAATTGAGATACGGGTGCCTATAGATAAAATAATACTTTATATTGAGAGATTTGTCAATTATCTATATTTTATATCTCATTTTAGCACTATCAATTATATTGAAAATAAGTTCTTCATAGCTAAATTCTTTTTCAGCCATCTTACAGATATCACTATATCCTTTTTCAAGTCCTGGAAGTGAGTTTACCTCTATTATATAGGGAACTCCCTTTCTAACTATGATATCTATTCTGGAGTAATCTTTTAGATCTAGCGCTTCAAATGCATCCTTTACAGTTTTTTCAATAGTTTCTTTTAAAGCTCTATCTATATTTGCTGGTATGTGATAAATAACATGGTCTTGATACTCATTTTTTACTTCAAAACTGTTTATATGTTTTAATCCTTCGGGCAAAGCAGAAAAATCAACTTCTAGAATCGGGAGAACTCTTTCTCCATTTTTAATAAGCCCAACTGTAAATTCTCGTCCTTCTATATATTCCATAATCAAAACCGGAGGATTATATCTTTTAAGACATTTCCCTACAACCTTCTCCATGCTTTCCTTATCATAGACTACACTATCTTGATAGATTCCCCTGCTTGATCCTTCATCTGAAGGCTTTATAAAAAGAGGAAAATCCATATCTATAGATTCCAGCTCTTCTAGTGAATTTACATAAGTAAAATCTGGGGTCGGTATACCGCTTCCCTTGAGAATTTTTGATGTGTATACCTTATTGTATGCCAGCGCATGTCCAAGAGGCTTAGAGGCTGTATAAGGCATCTCTATTGACTCTAGTATAGCAGGGAGCTGAGACAGTCTTGCAGAACCTACTATTCCATTGCACAGGTTAAAAACTAGGTCGATCTTTTCTTTTTTTAAGTTTTTAACTATATTATTATCAAACACTAATTCCTGGCAATCATATTTTTTAGAAATTACTTCTTTTAAGGCTTTTACAGTTCTTGACTTTTGAGCATCTTCGTATTCGCCTTCTTTATCTTTTAAATATGCAGTTCTAGATTGATCTGTTACAATAGCAATTTTCATAGACAACATCTCCTTTTATTGTTGCTAGATTAGTATAACAATTTTTCTAAATTATTCTTTCAATTAATCTAAATTTAAATAATATTCTAATAATTAAAAAAGTATAAAAAAAATTGGCCATAAGCCAATTCTTCTCTTTGGTGCGGGAAAGAGGACTTGAACCCCCACGTCAATGACACTAGATCCTAAGTCTAGCGCGTCTGCCAATTCCGCCACTCCCGCATATTAGTTCGACACTTAAAATATAAAGATGTAAATGGTGATCCATCCGGGACTCGAACCCGGGACACCCTGATTAAAAGTCAGGTGCTCTACCAACTGAGCTAATGGATCTTATGGGGTGGATGAAGGGATTTGAACCCTCGATCTCCAGAGCCACAATCTGGCGCCCTAACCACTAGGCTACACCCACCATATGTTTTTACCCTTTAAAATAGCTCTAGTGTTTGGAGCGGGTGAAGGGAATCGAACCCTCACGACTGGCTTGGGAAGCCAGTGCTCTACCACTGAGCTACACCCGCAAACTTTACGTTACGTCGGGCTTAAGTGCTAACAATTTATAATTATATCAGGGTTTTTTAATATTGTCAACACTTTAAAAAAACATATTTTATTATTTTTATTAAGAAGCTCTCAAAGTCTCATTTTCACCTGTTTAGTCTCCAAATAATCTTTTAAACTTTTCTTCAATTCGCTTCTTTCTTCTAAGAGTTTCTTCTTCATCTATAATTATTTTAAGAGTATCTCCCTCTTTTGCCTCCGGTGGAATCATGCAAACAGGAATATCTATCATCTCCCTGTTTGATAATTCCACAACTGCAAAATCTCCTTCAAATCTATCTATTATAAATTTCATCAATAACACCCCAACAAATTATATTTTACATATTTTCAGGATTCACCTTTGCGGTTATATATTTTATAATAAAAGTTTCCTTAATGGCTGAAATACTTTTTCCAATATTTGAAAACATTTCACCTGCACTTATACTAGCCAACTTTTTATTAAAAGAAATATTCTTTCCGTCACTCATAACAGTTATGCTTCCATCTCTGTCGGTTCTGAAAACTTCAATATTTCGCTGGGCAAAATTGTCCAAGATTTCCTTATCAGGATGATTATAACTGTTTTTTTCAGCCACGCTAATTACTGCATACTTAGGTTTAACTGCGTCTAAAAAATTATCAGTTGAAGAGGTATTACTACCGTGGTGACCAGCTTTTAGTACATCTACATCCAAAAACCTGCTATTGTTTTGGACCATTTCTTCTTCTGATTTTTTTTCTGCATCTCCTGTAAACAAAAATGAATTATTGCCATGGTCCATTCTTAAAACTATTGAATAATCATTTGTCAGAGAATATTTTTCTGAATTCGGTGCCAAAACTTTCAATTGTGCATTTCCCAGTTTAATTTCATCTAATATGTTAGGTTTTTTTATCTTTAAGCCTTTACGATCTATTGCGTCTAAAAGATCTTCAAATATTATAGTATCACTTATTACATTTGGAAGCATTATATTTTCTACTTTAAATGTATCTAGAACTGCAACAAGTCCTCCAATATGATCTTCATGAGGATGAGTTCCGACCATATACTTTATTTCTTCTACTCCCTGGTCTTTTAGATAGCTTACAACTCTTTCACTGGATGATCTTTTACCGCCATCTATAAGCATATTTTCTCCCTTGCTTTTAATCAAGATACTATCACCTTGTCCTACATCTATATAATGTACTTCAAGATCTGCATTTTCTATATCCGCCCCTCTCTCCATCATATCCGGTGAATATATAATAGCAAAGAGCAGGGCCAAGGATAGCAAAAACGTTATTACTTTCTTCATCGATCTCCCTCACTTCATCCTTTTTATATTTCTATCTTTTTATATTTGCATCTTTTTATATTTCTATAATTTTGGTAGATATTTCCTCTCCAAACTCTAATATTCCAAATGTTTTCTTATTTAAAAATCCTCTTGGAGAAGATGGGCTTCCAGGATTCATAATAATCATATCTTCAACTTTTTCTACCATTGTTACGTGGGTATGACCAAATAGAGCTATGTCTGCTCCAAGTTCTTTAGCTCTGTAATACAGTCTATTTATATTTAAACTTACACTCAGTTTGTGTCCATGGGTTAGAAAGATTCTCTTTCCTTGAATCTCTATTACCTCTTCTTCCTTAAAACCAGAAGAAGGATGATCTCCGTTACCTGCAACTATAATAGGAGTAATTCCCAAAGCTTTTGAAATAGTTTTTCCATCTCCTACATAGTCACCAAGATGAAACATCAGATCCGGCTTCTTTTCCATAGCCAAAACCTTATCTATTAGTTTTTTATTTTTGGCATGAGTATCACTTACTACTAGTATTTTCATTTATTCACCCTCTAAAAGATTTTTTAATGTTTTCTTAATCTCCTCTAAAGCAAGTGCCCTATGGCTTATTTTATTTTTTATCTCTCCATCTAATTCTGCAAAAGTATTTTCGTATCCTTCTGGAACAAATAAGGGATCATAGCCAAAATCATTATCGCCTTTAGGTTCTAAACCTATGAAACCTTTACATTCTCCCTTTACAGTTAAGACTTCTCCATCTTCGGTTATAAGGGCTATTACTGTAAAAAATGAAGCACCCCTTTCCTCTATAGGAATATTTACCATCTCCTTAAGAAGCTTTTCATTGTTCTTCTTATCATCTCCAGGTTCTCCGGCATATCTGGCTGAATATATACCAGGTTCCCCCTTTAAACTCTCAACAAATAAACCTGAATCATCAGCCATTACCATAAAGTCAGTCTGTTCCTTTATAGCCTTTGCTTTTTTTATACTGTTAGCTTCTAAAGTTTCTCCGTCTTCTAGGACTTCAAAATCTTCCAGTCCTATATCACTTTTTGATAGGACTTCTATATTAAGATCTTTTAATATCGCTTTCATTTCTCTGATTTTATTCTTGTTATCTGTTGATAAGACTAGTTTTCTATTGATCAAATTCAAGACCTCCGTCTTTATTTAATATCTCTTTTTGAATAGCTATAATTTCTTTATTACCCTTTTCTCCCAGATCTAATAATTCATCTAATTCTTTTCTTGAAAAGGCTGCTCTTTCCCCAGTTCCCTGAACTTCTACAAATTTATTATCTCCGGTCATAACTATATTCATATCTACTATAGCATTATGGTCTTCTTCATAGCAAAGGTCTAGTAATGCTCCTTCCTTTGTTATACCTACACTTATAGCCGCTAAATATTGCTTTATAGGATTTCTTTTAATTTTACCCTCTTCTTTAAGCTTGGTAAAAGCATCTGACATAGCTATAAAAGCTCCTGTTATTGAAGCTGTCCTAGTTCCGCCGTCTGCCTGAATTACATCACAGTCTATCCATATAGCTCTCTCACCTAATTCTTTAAGGTCTACTACACTTCTTAGACTTCTTCCTATAAGTCTTTGTATTTCTTGAGTTCTTCCATCGACTTTTCCCCTGGAGCTATCTCGAACCTTTCTGGTTCCTGTAGAAGCCGGAAGCATTGAGTATTCTGCTGTTATCCAACCAGAACCCTTGCCCTTTAAAAAGTAGGGAACTCTTTCTTCAATCGTAGCTGTACAAATAACCTTAGTATTTCCAAATTCTATAAGAACTGATCCATATGGATGCATTATATAATCTCTAGTTACCTTTATATCTCTTAACTGATCTGATGCTCTATTATCTATCCTCACATTTATCTCTCCCATCTATTTACTCCTTTATTCTATCAGAGTTTAGTCTTTTTTTCTATATTTACAAAAATATACAAAATAAAAGCCTCTTTTCAGAATTTAGAAAAAAAGCTTTTTTTTAAGGACTAATCAAATAGGTTTAAAATATAAGAGCCTATTTCTTTTTAATATTTCTTTTCATTGTATTAAAATATCCTCCGCTTATGGGACTTGTATTGCTTACAGTTATGAATATATTTTCATCATAGCTGTATATTATCTTTTTTAATTTATCGAGATCTTTCCTATTTAAGGCAACTTTTAAAATATCTTTTGGTCCTTGGATTCCCTCACCGTGAAGAACAGTAACTCCAAATTTGTTGTCTCTCAAGAGTCTTATCAAATCTTGATTTTCTGTAGTTTGCAAAATTATCTGAGCATCCAAATTTCCAAGTGCTATCTTGTTTTCGATAGCTATACCAACTATATTTCCGCAAGCAAATCCAAGTCCATAAGTTAATATTTTCCACGGATTATCAAGACTACCCATAACCTTTCCAAGAGCTATAACGTAAACTGTTACTTCAAAAAACCCAATCATAGCGGCTTGAATCTTTCTTCCTTGAACTACCATCAACGTTCTAACAGTAGCTAAAGAAACGTCTATTACTCTGGCAAAAAATATAAATAAATAAGCTCCCATTTCTCCACTTCCCTTCAGTATTTTATCATAATATTATAATATAATAATATTCCTTTAAGGTCAAAGGGCTTTAAGTTAAAAACATAGAAATAGAGCAGAAACTTTTAATCTTCTGCTCTATTTCTACTTCTAGTTTATAATTCTTCCTGCAATACTTCCTTATAGCTGCCGCTCATATCATTAAATCTCTCTATATCAAGTTCTCCTTCTTGCTTAGCTATTATGGTTGTACAAATCGCGTCTCCTGTAATATTTACTGCAGTTCTTCCCATGTCTACAAGTCTGTCTATTCCCATTATAAGGCCTATTCCCTCCGGAGGTAGACCAACTGATGCTACAACGAGCGAAAGCATTATAGCGCCGGCTCCAGGGACGCCTGCGGTGCCTATGGAAGCTAGAGTTGCCGTAAGTATTACAGTAAGTATCATAGTAAAGGTTAATGGAATATTATAAACCTGAGCTATAAAGAATATTGCAACTCCCTGCATGATAGCTGTACCATCCATATTTATAGTAGCTCCAAGAGGTATGGTAAAACTTGCAATACTTCTATTTATTCCAAGATCATTTTCAGCTATATCAAGTGAAACTGGAACGGTTGCTCCACTGCTGGCAGTAGAAAAAGCAACTGTCATAGCTGGAAAGAATTTTTTATAAAATTTTCCTACTGAAAGTCCGGTAAAGGCTTTAAATAAACTGCCGTATACAAGCGTTGCATGTATTATTAAACCAATATAAACTGCCACTACATATTTTAACAGAGGCAGTAAGGCACTTAAGCCTGTAGTTGCAAATGTCTTGGCAATAAGTCCAAACACTCCTATAGGAGCTAGAATCATTACAATTTCAACAAGTTTCATAACCAGTTCATTTAAATCTTCAAAGAGTTTTAAGAGGCCTTTGCCTTTCTCACCCATGAGTGAAAGTCCTATTCCTGTCACTAATGCAAAAACTATAATCTGAAGCATGTTTCCTTCTGCCATAGCTGCGATAGGGTTTTTAGGAACCATATCTGTAAGTATTTTTATGAGTGGAGTTTTTTCATTGACAGTAGTTTCAACTGCTTCTATTGCCTGTAAATTTAATCCTACTCCCGGTTTTATTACAGCTCCTATGCTAAGAGCTATGATTATTGCAAGAGCTGTTGTTAAAAGATAAAAAGTGATTGTCTTTACACCGACTCTTCCAAGTTTCTTAATATCTCCCATGCTTGCAGCACCATTTACTAGAGAAATAAATACTAAAGGTACTACGATCATCATGATTGCCCTTAAGAAAACTTGACCTAGCAATTCAAATAAACCATTAATTAATATTGTGTCTCTAAGAGTTCCGCTTGCCATTGGATGAACTAAAAGACCTACTACTAAACCTACTATTAGTGCTATAAGTATTTTGGTAGTCAAACTGAGTTTCTTTTTCACAAAATCCCTCCCTAAGATATTATTTTGGTTTAATACTTAAGACTAGTATAGGATATAATGAATTATTTGTCAATTCAGAATCTTCGTAATCCGCCTCAATAAAAACTAAGCAACTTAAACAGAAATAAATCTATTTAAGCTGCTTAGTT
The DNA here is from genome assembly GCF_029266915.1 of Tissierella sp. Taxonomy (GTDB): domain Bacteria; phylum Bacillota; class Clostridia; order Tissierellales; family Tissierellaceae; genus Tissierella_A. The sequence goes on from NZ_JARIEF010000068.1 coordinate 30,622, forward strand.
TTTATTTAAATTCTTTTTCTCCATATTGTTTTTCCTAAAGTTTTGACCACTCCTGTGTTTGAGTCTAAAACCATATGAATATATTGTATGGTATTATTTTCTTTTATTACATTACTTATTTTAGAGACTATCATATCTTCATATTTAACTTCTTTTTTATATAATATTTCAAATTCTTTTAAAATATATTCTTTTTCTATCTCTTTAGGTATAACTTCCAACATCCAATCTAAATATTTAACATTATTGACATGGTTATTGTAGTCTATATCTGTTTTTCTGACTCTAAATTGTAATTCTTGCATCATTTGTGTATTTTCGCTGATTTCACTGAACTCATCAAAAGATGCTTCATCTACTATATTAGTTTCATCATAGATTTCATCTGTAATCCTTATAGGTCTGCCTCTTTTAGTATCAAGTAAAACCCAAAGACTTGAGGCTTTTCCTATTTTCATCTTGTCAGAATCATATATTGCAAATTCGCGGTTTGCATAAAACTTAAAAAATCTAGACGGCCAGGTTTCAACTATAATTTTATCCTGAGCTTTGGGATAACTGTCTAAACTTACTCTCCATCGATTTAATATCCACGCATAATTGTTAGCTATACTTGCATCTGCTCCCATTCCCAGTTTATCACTGTGGAGAGATGAAGCTTCTCCTAAATATTTGAGCGCTGACATAGGTCTTACCTTTGCTGACATATCACAGTCATAATATGGTATTGTAAATTTCTTTTCAAATTTTGCCATAAAACACCTATCCTTTCAGCTTATACTTTTAATAAAATATAGATATCTTAGCTTTAATTAACTATAAAGCCAAGATATCACTATACAATTTATTGTTATTTCTATAAGTCATATATAAACAATGGATTATATAGTATTTTATCTATTGTTAAGCTTATCCATAAGCATCTTATTAACTATCTGAGGATTTGCTTTTCCTTTTGTCGCTTTCATAATCTGACCTACTAAAAATCCTACAGCTCTATCTTTTCCATTTTTAAAGTCTTCTATAGACTGAGCATTTTTATCTAATATATCTTCCATTATGGTATCAAGTTCACCTTCATCACTTATCTGTATAAGACCTTTTTCTTCTACTATCTTTCCTGGTTTTTTACCAGATTCAAACATATCTCTTAAAACCTTCTTGCCAGTATTATTATTTATCTTGCCTTGTTTTACTATTTCTATAAGATCTGCTAAGTCTTTAGCTGTAAACTTAAGATCAGATATATCCATATCTTCTTCTTTTAATCGTCTTAATACATCTCCCGTTACCCAGTTACTAACAAGTTTAGCATCATCTATATGTTTTAAAGTTTCTTCAAAGAATATAGCTACTTCTTTAGAGCTAGTTAAAACTTCTGCGTCATAGGTAGAAAGATCATAATCCTTTACAAATCTATCTCTCTTGTCATGAGGAAGTTCGGGCATAGTTGATTTTATATCATCTATCCACTCATCGCTTACCTCTATTGGAAGAATATCTCCGTCAACTGCAAATCTATAGTCAGCAGTTCCTCCCTTTACTCTCATAAGAATTGTCTTGTTTTCTACTTCATCCCATCTTCGGGTTTCCTTTTGAGTGTCTTCTCCTTTTTCAAGAAGTTCAATATGTCTTTTTTCTTCATATTCAATAGATCTTACAGCTGAGCTAAATGAGTTTAAGTTTTTAACCTCAGTTATAGTAGTTTTTCTACCAGTTTCTTCATCTACTATATTTATATTAACATCACATCTCAAGGATCCCTCTTCCATCTTTACATCAGAAACTTCAATATATTTTAAGGTAGCTCGAAGCGCTTCTAAAAACAGTCTAGCTTCTTCTGCCGAATACATCTCAGGTTCACTTACGATTTCAATAAGCGGTACACCGGCTCTATTGTAGTCAAGAAGGGTGTCGCCAGTTTCAGTATGAACTGACTTGCCAGTATCTTCTTCTATATGGATTCTGATAAGGTGGACATCTTTAGCCCCTTTGTCAGTTTCTATGCTTACGTGACCGCCAACACATATAGGAAGTTCATCCTGAGAAACTTGGTAGCCTTTAGTAAGGTCTGAATAAAAATAGTTCTTTCTATCCATTTTAGTTTTTTGATTTATAGTTGAATGAAGGCTCAATCCCGCTCTTATAGCATATTCTAGTGATTCCTTGCTTAAGATTGGCATAGCTCCTGGCATACCTAAACATATAGGGCAGCAGTGAGTATTTGCTTCTCCTCCAAATTCATTCGTGCAATCACAAAATATTTTAGTTTTTGTAGAAAGTTCTACATGTATTTCAAGTCCTATTACTGTTTTATATCCCATTTATTTCACCGCCCCTTCAAATGCTAATGCTGCTTTTATAATGGTTTCTTCATTAAGTCTGTCGCCTATTATTTGCAGGCCCGTCATCTCTCCCATTGGAATGGATACTGCCGGAAGTCCTGCTAGGTTTATACTTTCACTATAGTCACTAAAGTAAGCAGACTCGCCTTCTAGATTAGCTGGTTTATTAAAGTTGCTAGGCGCTATTAAAATATCAAAGTCTTTAAAGGCCTTATGGAAATCTTCAATAATTAAAGTTCTGACCTTTTGAGCCTGTTTATAGTACTCCTCTCCTCTGTGACCGCTTAAGAGATAAGTTCCAAATAGAATACTCTTTTTAACATTTTCACCAAATCCTTCAGTTCTGCTTCTTGAATATAATTCATCTAATGTTTCATATTCTTCTGCCCTGAAGCCATATCTTATACCATCAAACCTTGCCATGTTTGAACTTATATCACTGTATAGGATTACCTTCATGGCACTTGATGAATGAATAATATTTGGAAGGGAAACTTCCTCAATCTCAGCTCCTAGATTTTTAAATGTTTCTATTGATCGCTGGAAATCTTCTCTAACAGAAGGATCCATCTCTAAAGCCATCCACTCCTTCGGTATTGCGACCTTAAGACCCTTTACATCTGCTTCTAAATCAAAATCAATAGTTCCCTCTAAAGAAGTAGTGTCAAGCTTGTCCTTGCCGTAAATTGCGCTTAACATAAGTGATGCATCTCTAACATCTTTTCCTATTACTCCTACAGTATCTAGGCTGTTGGAAACTGTTATAATACCGTATCTTGATATTCTTCCATAAGTCGGCTTTATTGCAACTACGCCGCAGTAAGCTGCTGGAACTCTGATTGAACCACTGGTATCAGTTCCAACAGACAGGGCTGCTTCATTAGCTGCAACACTTGCAGCGCTTCCCCCAGAAGAACCTCCTGGTGTCTTAGAGATATCCCTTGGGTTTTTAGTAGCTCCAAAAAGATTATTGTCAGTGCTTCCTCCTATAGAAAACTCGTCCATATTAGTTTTTCCAATTATAATACCATCATTTTCTTCTATCATCTTTACAAGGCTTGCATCAAATGGAGGCATAAAGTTCTCCAGCATTTTAGATCCTGCTGTTGTTTTAAAATCCTTAGTTATAATATTATCTTTTAGAGCTATAGGAAGTCCTGCTAGAAGTCCCAGTTCTTCTTTGTTCTTTATCTTTTCATCTATCTTCTTTGCCTGGTCTAAAGCTCTTTCTTTATCAGTAGATATAAATGCATTTATGCTGGCTTCTTTTTCTTCTATAATTTTAAAATGAGCTTCTATAATCTCTTCACAAGAGAAGTCATCATTTAACAGCTTTTCTTTTATTTCCCAAGCTTTTAAGTCTGTTATATTCATCAATTTTCCTCCTAGTCTACAACTTTTAAAATTTTAAAATATCCATATTGCGCCTCTGAAGTATTTTTAAGAACTTCTTCTCTTGAAAGAGACTCCCAAGCCTTTTCTTTTCTTAAAGGATTCTTCATGGCATTTACATTATAAGTTATATCAATATCTCTTGTATCTACTTCCTTTATAGCTTCTACTTCATCTAACATCAGGTTTAATTCTTTTTCAAGTTCTAGTGTTTCTCCTTGAGTAAGATTTAATTTACAAAGATCTGCTAAATCTTGTATTTCTTTTTTATCTATCATAAGAACGCTCCTTTACCTAGTTTATTATTTCATTTTTTTATTATATCTTATTTTTGCTTGCATTTTATTATTATTTGCATTTTATTCTTACTTTCTCTTTTACTTTAATAGTTCTTTTAATCTATTTTCATCTATTATTTCAATACCAAGTTCTCTAGCCTTGTCATACTTTGAACCTGGACTAGCTCCAACTATTACAAAGTCTGTATTTTTACTTACACTTCCTGTAACTTTTCCGCCCATAAGTTCTATTTCCTTTTTAATCTCTCCCCTAGAGAGTCCTTCTATAGCTCCTGTTAAAACTACAGTCCTGTCAGTGAAAATTGATTCCTCTATCTCTAAATCTTCAAAGTGAGGCTTGACTCCTTCTTCTAAGAGTTTATCTACTGATTTTTTTATCTTTTCATCATGGAAAAATTCTATTATGCTTTGAGCTATTATTGGACCTATGTCTCCTACTTCGACCAGTTCATCAAATTCAGCAGCCTCTATAGCATCCAGGCTCTTAAAATTATCTGCCAGATCATTAGCAGTTTTTATTCCCACATTATTTATTCCCAGTGCATATATAAATGACGCCAAGCTAACATCCTTGCTTTTCTCTATAGCATTTAATAGGTTAGTTGTTTTCTTTTCTTTAAATCCTTCCAGTTCTATAAGATCATCATACTTTATTTCATAAACTTCCGGAAGATCTCTTATATGGATCTCTTCAAGAAGCTTTTGAGCCGTCTTTTCATTGAATCCTTCTATATCCATGGCATCTCGGCTTGCAAAGTGAACCAGTCTTTTTACAAGCTGGGGCTCGCAGGAAAGTGAGTTGGGACAGAATATATGAACTCCGTCTTTTACTAGTTCACTACCGCAGGCGGGACACTCATGAGGAAGAGGTATTTCAAAGGTTTCATCTTCAGTAGGAAGCGTTCCAAGTATCTCAGGTATAACATCATTAGAGCGTCTCAAAAGAACTTTTGAATTAAGCCTTACTCCTTTTCTCTCTATATCATCGTAGTTGTTAAGGGTCGCTCTTGAAACTGTAACTCCGCCTATATCTACAGGCTCTAGCAGGGCTGTTGGAGTAACTTTAGCGCTTCTTCCTACATTCCATTCTACCTTTAAGAGCCTTGTACTAGTTTCCTCCGCTTCAAACTTATAGGCTATAGCCCATCTTGGAAACTTATTAGTATAGCCCAATACTTCTCTGGTTCTTATATCATTTATCTTTATGACAAGTCCGTCAGTTAAGACGTCAAGATTATGCCTATCAGTTTTTATAATTTCTATTTCATCTTCTATTTCTTGCATGCTTGTAAAGGTTCTTAAATATGGAAAAACCGGAAGTCTATTAGCCTTTAAAAAATCTAAAACTTCAAGATGAGTATCAAAAGCCTTTTCCTCTATATAGCCAATATTATAGAAATATCCAGTTAAGTTCCTGCCCGCTGTAACAGTTGTGTCAAGGTTTCTAAGAGCTCCGGCAGCTGCATTTCTTGCATTCTTAAGAGGATCTTCGGCTGTTTTATTATAGTTTTCAAGAGCAGAGAGAGGCATAAGACCTTCTCCTTGAATTTCTATAAGTCCCCTAAAGTCTATCTCAAATGGAATAGATCTGATAGTTTTAAGTTGCTCTAAGATTCCTTCCCCAGTAGTTCCGTTTCCTCTCGTTGCTCCTTGAACAAGCCGTCCTTCATTATAGGTAAGGTTTATTGTCAAACCATCAAACTTATATTCAACTATATAGACAGGATCTGGAAGTTTTTCTTCACTGGTAGTGTTATAGTCATCTATAAGCCGTCTGACTCTTTCATCCCAAGCCTCAAGTTCTCCTATACTCTGACTTTTATCAAGGCTCCAAAGTCTTCCAAGATGAACGTGCTTTTGGAACTTATCCAAGATAAATCCGCCCACTCTTCCAGTTGGAGATGACTCCTTTTTTATACCAGTATCATCTTCCAGTCTCACCAACTCATCATAAAGTGTATCATACTCTTTATCACTTAATTTAGGCTCATCCATTGTATAATAATGATAGTTTAAATCATTTATAATCTCTATAAGTTCATCTATTCTCTTTTCCTTATCCAAAGATTTATCCTCCTATTATTTCTATAGGTGCTATTGATAAAAGAAGTCTCTTTAGGCCAGCCTTATCAAAAGCAATAGTAAGCTCCTTATCGCCTTCACGTTCCTTTATCATTGCAATAGTTCCAATACCCCATTTTTTATGCTTTACCTTATCTCCTATATTGACATGAGCATTTCCGTCATTTCTCTTGGTCATCTGGGATACATGGTGGTTTACAACCGGCATAGTATAGTCTTTTACTCTAATCAAGCTCTCGTCTGGTTTTTTAACTTCTACATTTACTTTTTTAACTTCCGCCTTTTCTATAGTATCTCCCATCTCATCTATAAATCTAGAAGGCAGAGTATAGTTAGTGCTTCCGTAGATTGTTCTTCTCTTAGCATTTGTAATGTATAGAATTTCTTCAGCACGAGTAACAGCAACGTAGCAAAGTCTTCTTTCTTCTTCAACATCTTCATCACTCTCTAAGCTTCTAGACGTTGGGAAGAGACCTTCTTCAAGCCCCACTACAAATACCACCTTAAACTCTAGTCCCTTGGCACTATGGACTGTCATAAGTGTTATAAGGCTATCTTGGTCAACAGTCTTATCTACATCTGAAAGCAGGGATACTGAAGCTAGGAAATCTTCAAGCGTTGCATCTGGGTTTTGATTTTCAAAGTTAAGCGCAACTGATACAAACTCTTTGATGTTTTCTATACGAGTTCTAGCTTCAACTGTATCTTCTTTATCCAGCTCCTTAATATAACCTGAACTTTCTATTACATCTTCTAGGAATTCTTTTATTCCCATTACTTCCTTTTTAGCCATTAGAATATTCATGGAATCTATAAAGGGAGCTATACTGTTTTTAGCTCTAGAATTTAAGGAGTCTATATCATCCACCGAAAGAAGGGCTGAATAGATAGATTCTCCATTTTGAGCTGCATATTCCTCAACCTTAGCTATCGTTGCCAGGCCTATTCCTCTTTTGGGGCTATTTATTATTCTTTTAACTGATATATTATCAGTTGGGTTTTGCAGCACTTTTAAGTAAGCTATAACATCCTTTACCTCGCGTCTATCGTAGAATCTAAGTCCCCCAACTATTTTATAGGGAAGTTCTTCCTTCATAAAAGCTTCCTCAAAGGTACGAGACTGGGCATTTGTTCGATAGAGAATTGCCATATCTCTTGGTTTATATCCCTTATATATAAGTTGATGGATCTTGTTTGCTACGAAATGTCCTTCCTCTTCTGAGTAGTCTAGCTGTTCATAAACAACCTTGGCTCCCTCTTCTCTTTCAGTCCAAAGTTCCTTAGGCTGTCTTTCATAGTTGTTTCCAATAACCTTGTTGGCAACCTTTAATATGTTAGGAGTAGATCTATAGTTTTGTTCAAGCAGGATAACTGTAGCATTATCAAAGTCCTTTTCAAAACCTAAAATATTGCTTATATCTGCCCCTCTCCAACCATAAATCGATTGATCAGAATCCCCTACCACGCATATATTCTGGTACTTAGCGGATAAGAGTCTTGCAAATTCATATTGGATTTTATTTGTATCCTGGTACTCATCGACAAAAACATATCGGAATTTCTTTTGATA
>NZ_JARIEF010000078.1 GCF_029266915.1 Tissierella sp.
TTTAATTTAAAAATAAAATAGAGGTGATTAAATGGCTGATTTACGACCAATAGAAGAAAAATATCTTATAGAAAAAGAACACTGGGTAGGAAGCGGTTTCAGAGTAAGAAATTATTTCCCAGAAGGAAGAAATCTGCTTGAAAGATTTTCCCCTTTTGCTCTTATGGACTATAATGCTCCTAAGGAATTTCCACCAGCAAGGTCTGCTCGGGGTATAGGACCTCATCCTCACAGAGGGATTGAGACTGTAACATTTGCTTTTCAGGGTTCAGTTGAGCATCATGACAATGACGGCAATCACGGGATAATCTACTCAGGAGATGTACAGTGGATGACTGCAGGTGCAGGTATAATGCATAAGGAATATCACGGGAAAGATTTTCAAGAAACAGGCGGAATATTTCATATGATCCAGCTTTGGGTAAATCTTCCAAAAAAAGATAAATTTACCCATCCAAGATATCAAGATCTTAAAAAAGAAAATATGGGACAGTACACACTGCCCGATAAGATGGGTGAAGTTTCTATAGTTGCGGGAAACTTTAAAGGGGTAGAAGGACCGGCATTAACCTTTTCTCCTATGAATATCTACACCCTCGATTTAAAACCAGGAGCATCTATAAGCATCAATGAGCCTTCGGATTTCAACACAGGTATCTTAGTGATTTCAGGAGATATGGATATCAATGATACTTTATGCAAGGAAAATGACTTTATACTCTTTGAAAATAAAGAGGGATCAATTGAAATTAACAAGGTAGAGTCTAATTCCAAGTTGATAATACTTAGCGGTGAGCCTCTTAACGAGCCAGTAGTTGCAGGAGGACCTTTTATAATGAATACCAGAGAAGAGTTGGCTCAAGCTTCAAGAGATTATAGAGAAGGAAAATTTGGTACAGAAAAATTTTAAAACTCAAACATTTAAATAATATTAGCAAACAGTAACCCTTCACTTTTGATGAAGGGTTACTGTTTGCTAAATTTTACATAATATAGATTGATTCATATATCTATTTAATAAAACTTATCACTTTTTTTCAAATTCTTTGTGCAGATCAAAAATTATTCTCTGGAGTGATTTTACTTAATAATTTCTATAAGGTATTCTCCAATCATAAATAAATGATAATATTCTTAATGCTGAAAATACAATAAATAACAAGTAACGATAATTCATTGCCTGCTGTCCTCTAAATGCCATAATCAGTCCAATCATAAAAATCCAAAGCCCATACACATTCTCTCCAAGAAGTATAGGTCTTCTCTGAACCATTAAATCTCGGATGATTCCTCCGCCAGTTGCTGTTATTATAGCTGAAACTACAATCGCACTTGCAGGAAGACTCAAATTAATTGCATTTATTGATCCTTGAATTGCAAATGCAATAATCCCGAATGCATCTAAAATATTCGCCCAAAAAACTTCCGCTTTTAAAGTTTTTTCAGGAAAAGCAACTATTATTGTAATTGAAATAATAGCAAATAAGAAAAGTTTTTGTTGGCTCCACAGTTGATAATCCGATCCTCCTATGAGTACATTCTGTAATGCCCCTCCCCCAAAAGCCGTAATCAACCCCAAAAAATATACAGCAAATAAATCGTATTTCTTTTCCATTGCAATAAGTGCCCCCTGCATAGAAAAAGAAACAGTACCTATTATTGCAAAGACTTCCCACGCATCCATTATATCCCCCCAATTTAAATTTATTTTATCCCAACTTCAATATCTTTAAACAATTTAGATAATTTTCAATGCCTGATATTCTCTAATTCTATAATATCTGTTGCTAATCTATCTATAAATCTCCTATCATGTTTTATATATATGGTCCACTATTAGATTTATAAAATCCCTATCATGAGAAATTAAGATAAAACCTTTTTTCATCTTTACATAATCTGATAACACTTCTCTTCCATGTTTATCTAAATTATTTGTATGTTCATTTATTAAGAGAAACCTTTCTTCTTCTTAAAATAAAAGAGCTAACATAACTTTAACTTGCTCCCCATTATAAAGTGTAGAAAAGTTTCTATTTATCCAATATATTTTTATCTGAATGATATATAATTCTATTACTATACTTTATCATTTAGTAATACCATATGTATATGATCTTCCCAATTACCATTTATCTTCAAATACTTATATGCCAGTCCTTCATTATAAAACTCTAACTTTTCTGCAACTTTTAAAGAAGCAATATTTCTAGGCATGATATTAGCTTCAATTCGGTGCAGACCCCATTCACTAAAAATAATATCAATAGATTTTTTAATTGCTTCAGTCATATAGCCCCTATTGATCTCATCTTTATCCAGCTTATATCCTAGATGACACGACATAAAAGAGCCTCTTACAATATTACTAAAACTAACACAACCTATTATTTTAGCCTCAGCTTTTTTGAAAATCCACAATCTCAGTGATCTACCATCTTCAAAGTCAATTAGCTGTTCTTGTAATTGTTGTTCATGATAAGTATTTGTATAAAACTCTTCATCCCTACTGGGTTCCCATTCGTTTAAAAAATCTCTATTCCTTAAATAATATTCAAGGACTAGTTCTGCATAGGTTTTATCTAGAACTTTTAATAGCAGTCTTTCTGTCTCATAAATCCTTTGCATAGTCCTCCTCCTAATATCTTGTATATGATGATTATATTTGTAAAATATTTAATAAAACAATGTCTCCTATAAGCTTTATAGAGATCATCATCTACAATTATCCTAATTTATCTAAGTAACTATTTTTTATTAGCTTTATTAGTCTTATCCATATAAGTCTTTAGTGAACCCATAGTCTCATCAGAAAATTTAATTGGATAATAGGCAATTCTTTCTCCGCGTGTAAAGATGTTTTTATAATCAGAATATGTTTCTTCTACCATTACATCTCCATTATACGCAATAGTTATGTTCCAAATATAACCGTTTTCGATTCCTGCATAGTTTGAATAATAATCTTCATATTCAAAAAACAAGTTATAATAATCGTTAAAGTGTTTTAGTCTAAGAAAATTAAATACATCTATTACTGAAATATTTTTAATTTTTTTTGATTTT
>NZ_JARIEF010000119.1 GCF_029266915.1 Tissierella sp.
TGGCTCCGGTATTTACAATAAATGATGACGTTTACCCGCATGTTAAAAAAGATGATATAAAAGGAATCTTAGATAAATATAGATAAAGTGGAGGTGTATTTATGATAACAATGAATATTTTAGAAGATATAAAAGAACAAAACAGGAAAAAACTTGAAGATAGACTTACCGAAAAGAGAGGCTATATAATAGATGAAGAAGGAATAAAACTTGACGGACCTTACTTTGAAAAGCAGGTCAGAATAGCCTTAAAAAACTGTGATGTAATAGATCCAACAAATATAGAGGAATACATAGCGATGGATGGATACTTCTCATTAGAAAATATACTTAAAAACATGACTCAGCAGGAAGTTATAGACATAATGAAGGCATCAAATTTAAGAGGAAGAGGAGGAGCAGGATTTCCGGCAGGAAGAAAGTGGGAAACAGCGCTTCACTATCAATCAGATAAAAAATATGTAATCTGCAATGCAGATGAGGGAGACCCGGGTGCTTTTATGGATAGAAGTATCTTGGAAAAAGATCCTCATTCAGTTCTTGAAGCAATGGCTATAGCAGGTTATGCTATAGGTTCAGATCAAGGATTCATATACGTAAGAGCAGAGTATCCCGTGGCAGTTAAGAGACTTAAAGTTGCAATTGAACAGGCTAAAGAATACGGATTTTTAGGAAATGCTATATTTGGAACAGATTTTAATTTTGATATAGAAATAAAACTTGGCGCGGGAGCTTTTGTGTGTGGAGAAGGAACAGCGCTTATTGAATCTATAGAAGGAAAAAGAGGAATGCCAAGAACTAAGATCTATAGAACAGCTCACAGAGGTCTTTGGCAGCAGCCGACCATTATAAACAACGTAGAAACCTTTGCAAACGTTCCTGTAATCTTCCAAAAGGGAGTAGATTGGTTTACAGGCATAGGAACTGAAAAATCTCCTGGGACAAAAGTATTTGCACTTGTAGGAAAGGTTGAAAATGCAGGATTGGTAGAGGTTCCTATGGGTATGCCTCTTCGCGAAATCATATATGATATAGGCGGGGGAGTACCGGACGGCAAGGCATTTAAATCAGTTCAAACAGGAGGACCCTCTGGCGGATGTATTCCAGAACACCTTTTAGAGACTCCGGTAGACTTTGAGTCATTAGCTAAAATAGGCAGTATAATGGGTTCAGGCGGAATGGTTGTAATGGATGAAACAGACTGTATGGTAGATATAGCTAAGTTCTTCTTAGATTTTACAGTAGATGAGTCATGCGGAAAATGCGTTCCATGCCGTGAAGGTACTAAGAGAATGCTTGAACTGCTTGAAAAGATTACTTCTGGAAATGGAACTATGGAAGATATAACTACCATGGAAAAACTTTCTGTAACTATAAGTTCAGCTTCACTTTGCGGACTTGGTCAAACAGCAGCGAACCCTGTTGTAAGTACCTTGAGATACTTTAGAGATGAGTACGAAGCTCATATTCTGCAAAAGAAATGTCCGGCAGGAAGTTGCCAGGATTTATTGGAATTCTTTATTACTGATAAATGTATAGGATGTAAACAATGCAAGAAAGTTTGTCCGGTAGATTGTATAGCGGGAGAGTTAAAAACCCTGCATGTAATAGATCAAGACAGATGTATTGGCTGCGGAGCATGTCAGGAAAAATGCCCGGTTAATGCAATAACTAGAAGCTAAGGGGGCTAGAAATCGATGATTAATATGATAATTGATGGTAAAGAAGTAACAGTTTCAAGAGATTCTACAGTCCTTGAAGCCGCAAAAACAGTTGGGATAGATATACCGGCTCTTTGTTACGATCCAAATTTAGAAATAGTAGCAGCATGCAGATTGTGTGTTGTTGAGATAGAAGGAAAGAATAAACTTGAAACATCTTGTTCTACAAAGGTAAGAGATGGAATGGTTGTAAGCACTCATTCTGAAAAAATAGATACTGTGAGAAAAGATATCTTGCAGCTGCTCTTAGATAGTCATCCAAATGATTGTCTTACCTGTCAGCAGGCAGGAGATTGTTCACTTCAAAAATATGCCTATGAATATGATGTAAAATTCAGAGAGCATGATGGAGCTATGAGACCTAATTTAATAGATACCTCAAGCCCATATATACTTAAAGATGATAGTAAATGTATACTTTGCGGAAAATGTGTAAGAACTTGCTCCCAAGTAGCAGAAAGACAAGTCTTAGCATTTGCTGATAGAGGATATGATACTAGAATAGTACTAGACGCAGACCAGACACTTGAGACTTCTTCTTGTGTTTCTTGCAATAGATGTGTTGTGGCTTGTCCTGTTGGAGCTCTTGTAGATAAGAGAACTCTTGGTAAGGCGAGAAGCTGGGAAGGCGAAAAACATATAGTTAAATGTAAATCATGCCAATATGGATGTGACTTTGAAGTTGTAAAGAGTAGGGGTAAAAATGTAGCTATAAATGCAATGGATCCATCAAATGGAAGACCCCTGTGCTTAAGAGGAAGACTTACTACTGAGTTTATAAACCTGGATGCTCCGGAGAAGCCTTTTAGAAAGATCGATGGAAAATTTGTAGAGACTTCTTGGAAACAGGCACTTGGACTGGAAGAAGTTATGGAAAAAATGGATTTATTAAACGATGAAGATTAGTCAAGCAGGAGGTGCGAGCATTGAAAATTAATATAGATGGAATAGACTACGAAGTGGAAAAAGATTCTTCTATACTTGAAGTGTGCAAACTTTTAAATATAGAGATTCCGACGCTTTGTTATGATGAAAGACTTACTCCGCATTCTGCCTGCAGAATGTGTCTGGTAGAAGTTGAGGGCTCTAAAAACTTAGTTACCTCTTGTTCTACAAGAGTAAGAGACGGAATGGTAGTTTCTACTAAGAATGAAAAAGTAAGAAGTGCAAGACGAGATGTGCTTGATTTATTACTTTCAAATCATCCTATGGAGTGTTTAAACTGCGAAAAGTCTGGAGAATGTAAGCTTCAAAACTACGCCTATGAATATGATCTTATAGACGGGACATTTGAAGGTGAAACTAGAAAAGGTGAGATAGACAGTTCGAATCCTTTTTACTCCTATGACCCGGAAAAATGTATTCTCTGCGGACTGTGTGTAAGAGTTTGTGATGAACTGCAGTGCAGCCATGCTATTGGTTTTGAAGATAGAGGATTTGATACCATAGTTGCTACTCCTTTTAAGCAAGGACTTAGAAACTCAGAATGTGTTTCCTGTGGAAACTGCGTGTCAGTTTGTCCGGTAGGAGCACTAGTTCCTAAGAGCTTAGAGAAGTTTAGGCACTGGGAAACTAAAAAGGTAAGAACTACTTGTTCTTATTGCGGTGTAGGTTGCCAGCTTGATCTTACTGTAAAGGGTGATAAGGTTCTTGGAGCCCAGCCTGCTTTTGATGGTACAAATGAAGGACTTCTATGCGTAAAAGGGAAGTTTGCTTATAAGTTTATATCTCATCCTGATAGAATAAAAACTCCGCTTATAAAAAAAGATGGAAAATTTGTAGAAGCTAGCTGGGACGAGGCCTATAGACTTATAAAGGAAAAAACGAATAAGATTAAAACGGAAAGCGGCGCGGATAGTTTTGCAGGATTTTCTTCTGCAAGATGCACTAATGAAGACAACTACCTTTTCCAAAAGCTCTTTCGAGCTGTTATAGGAACAAACAATGTAGACCACTGCGCAAGGTTGTGACATTCTTCAACAGTTGCAGGTCTTGCAACAACACTTGGAAGTGGAGCTATGACAAACACTATTAAAGAAGTACAAGATAGTGAGTGCATGTTTGTAATAGGAAGTAATACTACAGAGAACCATCCGGTTATAGGAGCTATGATGAAACAAGCTAGAGAAAAGGGCGCAAAACTTATAGTAGCAGACCCTAGAAGAATAGAACTAGCTGACTATGCAGATGTATTTCTGCAGATTCATCCAGGAACAAATATTGCTCTTTTAAATGGAATGATGCATGTAATAGTTGAAAAGGGACTTTATGACACAAAATATATAGATGAACGAACTGAGAACTTTGAAAATTTAGTAGAAATGGTAAAAGATTATACGCCAGAGCGAGTTGCGGAAATTTGCGGAGTAAAAGAAGAAGATATAATAAAGGCTGCGACAATTTACGGACAAGCTAATACGGCTGGAATTTATTATGCTATGGGTATAACTCAGCATAGTACTGGTACTCATGGAGTTATGAGTATATCAAACCTGGCTCTTATGTGCGGAAACGTAGGTAAGAAATATGCAGGAGTAAATCCTCTTAGGGGACAAAACAATGTTCAGGGAGCTTGCGATATGGGGGCCCTACCTTCAGATCTACCAGGCTATCAAAAAGTATTTAAAGAAGAGATAATAGAAAAGTTTGAACTAGCATGGAACACTAAACTTAGTCCAAAGGTAGGTTTAACTATACCAGAAGTTATGGATGGTTGCGCTGATGACTCTATTAGATTCTTATATATAATGGGAGAAAACCCTATGGTTTCAGATCCTGATATAAACCATGTTAGAGAAGCTCTAAACAATGTAGAGTTTTTAGTGGTTCAAGATATATTTTTAACTGAAACTGCAGAACTTGCAGATGTAATCTTGCCGGCTTCTTCTTTTGCTGAAAAAGATGGTACTTTTACCAACACTGAAAGAAGGATTCAAAGAGTCAGAAAGGCAATAGAGCCTATTGGAGATTCAAAGCCTGACTGGCAGATAATAATGGGAATTATGAATGCGCTTGGCTATAAAAAGAAATATCTAGATGCATCCAGCATTATGGATGAAATAGCAGGTGTAACGCCTCAATACGGTGGTATAAGCTACAAGAGACTGGAGAAAGACCCTATGGGACTTCAGTGGCCGTGTTTGGATGAAAACCATCCTGGAACGCCTTACCTTCATAAAGAAGCTATAGCAAGGGGAAGAGGATTGTTTATGCCTTGTGAATATACAAAGAGCGCCGAACTTCCTGATAAGGAATATCCATTTACCTTTACTACTGGAAGAATACTCTACCACTACCATACAAGGAGCATGACCGGAAGAGTTGAAGGACTTAATATCTTAGCTCCAAGTTCATTTGTTGAGATAAATGAAGTAACGGCTGTGAAAATGGACATAAAAGACGGAGAAATGGTAAAATTAAGCTCCCGACGTGGTGAGATAGAAACTAGAGCACGAGTAACTGATATAATAGATGAAGATGTCTTGTTTATGCCTTTCCACTACGCAGAAGGGGCAGCCAACTATCTGACAAACACTAGCCTTGATTCAATAGCTAAGATACCAGAGCTCAAGGTGGCTGCAGTCAGACTAGAGAAAATTATACCAGTTAAAGAAGCCCTATAGGAGGAGAAAAAATGCAAAATTATGAAAGTGTTTTAAGATATGCTATGCAGATGGAACTAGACGGACATAATTTTTACATGGAAAATAAGGATAAATTTGCTAAAACAACTAGCAAAAAGATGTTTGAAGAATTAGCAGATATAGAGATGAAGCACTATGATTACCTTAAGGCCTTGCTTGAAACTTATTTGGAGACAAATATTTTAAAAGTAGATCCAGAGATGATAGAAAAAGAAGAAGATATGGATATTTTTAAGGAAAGAAAAGAATCTGAAAAGATAGAATATACTCTAGAGCAGTCGGATATACCTGATTTAACTATTCTTAGAATGGCTTATCTTATAGAAAAAGATTATAAGGAATTCTATGAAGGCGTAGCTGAAAATAGTGAAAACCAAGACATAAAAGATGTCTTCAATACTTTGGCCAAATGGGAAGCAGGTCATGAAGCTCTGTTTAAAGGTGAATATGACAGACTTATGAAAGAATATATGAATCTTCCTTGGGGTGGTTAGGATGTTTAAAGCGGGAATTATCACCTGCAGTGATAAAGGTTTTAAAGGAGAAAGAGAAGATCTCTCCGGAGCGCTTATAAGAGATATATTAGAAGAAGCAGGATATTTTGTAGAAAGATTCGTAGTAGTTCCTGATGAAAAAGACAAGATAAAGGAAGAACTGATCCTGATGAGTGATAGTTTAGGACTAGATCTGATCTTAACCACGGGAGGGACTGGTTTTAGCCCCCGGGATATAACTCCAGAAGCTACTCTTGAAGTGATGGATAGAAATGCAGAAGGAATTGCCCAGGCTATAAGATCTTATAGTCTGAGCATAACTAAAAGAGCTATGCTCTCGCGAGCTGTATCGGTTATAAGAGGAAACACTCTTATAGTAAATATGCCGGGAAGCCCAAAGGCGGTTAAGGAAGCTCTTGAATATATTCTAGAGACCCTCCATCACGGACTTGAAATTTTAACAGATAAAGCACACGACTGTGCAAGGAAATAGGTGATGATTGTGAATCAGTTTGGAACTTGTATAATATTAGCCGGCGGAAAAAGCTCTAGAATGGGCTTTGACAAGCAGTTTTTAAAAGTTGATAAGAGAAGACTCATGTATAGTATTATAGCAAGGCTTGAAGATGAATTTGATGAGATAATCATAGTAACAAATAAACCAGAACACTATATAGGCCTCAGCCAAAAGATAACCAGAGATATATTAAAGGACAAGGGACCTCTTGGAGGAATCCACGCTGGTTTAAAACTTGCAAGGAGTAAGTACTCTTTTGTTATAGCTTGCGATATGCCAAACATCAACCTGGATTATATGAAGTATATGAAGGAAAATACTTCAAATCAGGGCTGCACTACAAGGTTTGGAGATTGGATAGAGCCTTTTTGCTCATTTTATTCAAAAGATATAGTTCCGGATATTGAAAGTTATTTAAAGACAGAAAAGAGATCTATAAATCATCTCTTGATGGATCTTGATATAAATTATATAGAAGAAAGCAAGGCCAGAGAATTTAGCTCCAACTGGGATATGTTTTTAAATTTAAATACTCAGGAAGACTTAAATGCTTTCTTAAATCTAAAAGAGAGTTGCTCGTAAGATGGATTATAAAAAAAAGTATGAGATAATGAGAATAAATAAAGAGTTTAAAGATCTGGAAGAAGATATTATAGTAGTTGAAAGTCCCTTTACTATATTTATAGATGAAAAGGAGATAATTACACTGCTCTGCACGCCAAAGTCTCTGGAAGAGTTGACTATAGGTTTTATAGTTTCGGAAGGCTTTATAGATGGAGTGGAAGATATCGAAAAGATTAGTATAGATGAGAAATCTTTAATAGCCCATGTAAGTTTGAAAAACAAAAGTGGCTTTGCCCAAAAGTTTCAAGGCAAGAGAACTATAACATCGGGTTGTGGTAAGGGAAGTGTTTTTTATAATGTTTTAGATTCATTTAAGTCTAAAAAGATAAAAAATCCCTTAGAGATAAATATTGAAGCTATAAAAGAAACCATGAGAGACTTTAACAAAAGATCCCAACTCTTTATGGAAACAGGTGGAGTTCATAGTTGTGGTTTATATGATGGAGAGACTATAATTATATTTGAAGAAGACATCGGAAGGCATAATGCACTTGATAAGATAATTGGAAGGGCATTAAAAGATGATATAGATTTAAAAGATAAGATTATCTTTACCAGTGGTAGAATATCAAGTGAAATCTTGATAAAGACAGCAAAAAGAGAAATATCTACTATAGTTTCAAGATCGGCTCCTACAAGTCTTGCTATTGATATAGCAAGAGAGCTCCATATAAGCTTAATAGGATTTGTAAGAGGAGAAAAATTAAATATATATAGCAATATTCCGAGCTCGAATCTCTAAAACCACTGTCAAAGGTCATGAGAAAACAGCCGATGGGCGTCTTGAGAAATCAGTACGCCTCCCACACTTGGAAAGGAAAAAATAAGGCAGCCTTATTTTGGGTTGCTTTTTTTTATATATAATAAAAGGAGAGATAGATTAATGAAAAAAGTATTATCACTAATGATGGTACTCCTATTAGCAATTGGAATAGTAGGATGTACTCCAAAGACAGAAGCACCAGAGGATAAGCCAGCAGTTGAAACACCGGAAACAGAAAAAGAAAAAGATGAAGCGGAAGAACCAGCAAAAGAAAATGGAACAATAATCCTTTCAACTACAACAAGTACAGAAGATTCAGGATTACTTGCCTTCCTTCTTCCTAAGTTTACAGAAGAAACAGGTATAGAAGTTAAAACTGTAGCTGTAGGAACTGGTAAAGCACTTCAGATGGGTAGAGACGGAGAAGCAGATGTTCTTCTAGTTCACGCTAAAGATTCAGAACTTGAGCTTGTAGCAGAGGGAGCTGGTACTGAAAGACTTGACGTAATGTACAATGACTTTGTATTAGTAGGACCTAAAGACGATCCAATAGGCTTAAAAACAAATAGTCCCGAAGATATAAAAATGGCTTTAAAGGCTATAAACGATGGGAAAGCTGATTTTGTTTCTAGAGGAGACGATTCTGGAACTCATAAAAAAGAATTAAAAATATGGGAAGCAGCAGAAGTTACTCCAAGTGGAGAGTGGTATATAGAAGCTGGAGCTGGCATGGGAGATGTATTGACTATGGCAGATGAAAAACAAGCTTATACTATAACTGATAGAGCAACTTATTTAAGTATGAAAGATGATCTTGACCTTATGATAGTAACAGAAGGTGATGAAAATCTTTTAAACCAATATGGTGTTATTCCAGTAAATCCAGATGTATTAGAAGGAAAGTCTGGAGAAATCAACCATGAAGGAGCAAAATCTTTCATGAACTGGTTAGTTTCAGCAGAAGGACAAGCATTAATAAAAGAATTTGGAGTAGAAGAATACGGCGAGCCGCTATTTATTCCCAATGCACAATAGTAAGTAAATATAAGAAAGATTAGAGGCTGGTTCTACCAGCCTTTAAACTTATAAAAGAGGTAGGATATGGATTATATATTAGAAGGATTTAAAGAAGCTTTAAATTTAATAGTAAGTTTGGATAAGGAGATTTTTGATATAGTCTTGCTTTCTCTTCTTGTTTCTACATCTGCGACCATAATTGCATCTTTTATATCCATACCGCTTGGAGTTAGTTTTGGAATAAAGGAATTTAAAGGAAAGAGACTATTTAGCCGAATCACCTATACCATGATGAGCATACCTTCAGTTGTTATAGGACTTATAGTAGCAATAGTTCTTTCAAGACGTGGTCCCTTTGGAAGCATGGGTCTGCTTTATACAACTCAGGCCATGATAATAGCTCAGACACTTCTAGTTATGCCGCTTAGTTTTGGACTTAACTTTGGACTGGCTAAGAGCAGGGGCAGAGAAATAGAAAGAGCGGGTGGAACTCTTGGCGCAAATAAATTTCAAACTATAATCTTAATAATTAAAGAACTAAAGGTAGATATACTTGTAAATGTTGCAACTTCATTTTCCAGAGCCATATCTGAAGTTGGAGCGGTTATGATAGTTGGAGGAAATATAAAGTATCATACCAGGGTTATAACGACCACCATATCTATGATGAATTCCATGGGAGATTATCCGATGGCAATAGCTCTGGGACTTATATTAATAAGCATATCCTTTGTAGTACATAGCATAATTTATTCCTATAGCAGGGAGGATTAGATGAAAATTCAAATTGAAAATGTAAGCAAGACTTATGGAGATAAAAAAGTTTTAGATATAGACTATTTAGAACTTGAAAAAGGAAAGATAAGCGGTATAATAGGTCCAAATGGATCTGGAAAATCTACACTTTTAAATATATTGGCAGGACTTGATGATAAATATCAAGGGAAGGTACTTTATGACGGAAAATTAATAGATAAAAGGATAAGGCAGGAGATGACCTTGGTCTTTCAGAGGGCATATCTTTTTAGAAGATCTGTGTATAAAAACATTGCTTATCCTCTCAAAATCAGAGGAGTGGATGAAAAATCCATGGAAAAAAAAGTTTCACAACTAATGAAAGCTCTTGAAATAGTAGATTTAAAGGAAAAAAACGGAAAAAAACTCTCCGGCGGAGAAAGTCAAAAAGTTGCGTTGGCAAGGAGCCTGGTTTTTAATCCGGAATTATTGCTCCTAGACGAGCCTACATCGAATATAGACCCTGTGTATATAGAACATATGGAAGAGGCTATAGTTAAACATAATAGAGAAAATAAGGGTACTGTAGTTATAGTAACTCATAATATAGAACAAGCTGAAAGATTGTGTGACAGGATTATAAAACTAGAAAAGGGAAAGGTGGTAGACTGATGGACTTTTTTAATGTAGTAAGTACAAAGAAGGCTCTAGAACTTATAGAAGAAAACTTCAAGGATTATAATTTCCATCTGGAAGAGGTAGAGATCTTAGACTCTTTGGATAGGATTATAGGAGAAGATATCTACTCAGGAGTAGATGTGCCCCAGTTTAATAGATCGACAGTGGACGGATATGCTATTGTTTCAAGCGACAGTCATGGAGCAAGTGATTCAATACCAAGCGTGTTAGAGATTCTTGGAGAAGTTAGGATGGGAAAAAAAGCGGATAAGAAAGTTAGTCCCGGAGGCGCAGTATATGTTCCTACCGGAGGAATGATTCCCCAGGGTGCGGATACTATGATAATGATAGAGAACACTGAAAAATTGGATGATAGCACTCTTCTTATAAACAAACCCCTATCAAACGGAGAAAATATTATAGCTAAAGGCGACGATATAAGAAAAGGCAGTCTTGTTTTAGAAATAGGAAGAAAGATAACCCCACAGGTAATGGGAGTTATGGGAGCTCTTGGACAAATGAAAATCAAGGTCTTTAAAAGACCTAAGTTTTATATAGTTTCTACGGGGGATGAGATTGTTCCTATAGAAGAAGAGCTGGAGTTTGGAAAGATAAGAGATATAAACTCTTTTGCACTTTCAGGAGAGATAAGAAAGCTCGGAGGAGAGGTTGTTGGAAGCTCTATAATAGGAGATGACTTCCATCTTTTAAAAGAAGAAGTAGAAAAAGCGGTAGAACTTTCAGATATAGTTTTGATCTCGGGAGGAAGTTCAGTTGGAACTCTTGATTTTACCAAAGATGTTATAGCTAGTTTTAAAGGAAGGGGCGTCTTTATCCATGGGATGTCCATTAAGCCCGGAAAACCGACCATAGTGGGGGAAGGCTTGGGCAAACCGATTTTTGGCCTGCCGGGACACCCTGTTTCTTCAATTATAGTTTTTAAAGCTCTTGTTGAAGAATTTGTAAAGACCAAGATGAACCAAAAAGAAATAAAGCCTCAAGTAAAAGCCCGAATGGATTCAAATTTTCCATCTTCTCCAGGCAAGCTTACCTATCAGATGGTAAAGTTGAAAAGAGAAGAAGATGGAGGCTACCTGGCTGTTCCGAATTTTGGAAAAAGCTCTATGATAAGTCTTTTGAAGGATTCTGACGGCTATGTAGTTTTAGAAATCCATGAAGAAGGAGTCTATAAGGGTGAAGAAAGAGATGTTTTCCTACTTTAAAGGAGGTTATAAGGGATGAAGAGAAATATATATATAGATAACATAGATGTAGACCAGGCAAAGAAGGAGTATTTTGATAGGCTCAAAATCAAGCCAAGCTTTGAAGAAATAGATGTAACCGAAAGCTTGGACCGAATAAGTTTTGATATGGTGGTAGCCCTTACCTCTTCACCAAATTACAATGCAGCTGCTATGGACGGTATAGCTGTAGTTTCAAGCAGGACGGTTGGAGCTAGCGAGGTAAACCCAGTAATTCTAAAAAAAGATAGAGACTTTATTTATATAAATACAGGAAACATGGTGCTTGAACCCTTTGATTCAGTTATTATGATAGAGGATTGTATTGAACTTGAAGACGGTGGAGTTAAGATTCTAAGTTCAAGCTATCCTTGGCAGCATATCAGACAAATTGGAGAAGATGTGGTTAAAGGTGAAATGATTATCTCTTCAAATCATAAAATAAGGCCAATAGATATAGGGGCCCTTCTTTCAGGCGGCGTTGAAAGCTTGAAAGTATTTAAAAAGCCAAGAGTTGGTATACTTCCAACTGGTTCTGAGATAGTTGAAGGCGTAAGGGATTTAAAACTTGGTAATATAGTAGATTCAAACTCTAGGGTCTTCCAAGGGGAAGTTTTAAAACTTGGAGGCCAGGCAAATAGACACGCTCCTCTTGAAGACGACTATGAACTATTAAAGGAAAATATATTAGAAATGGTAGGAGATAACGATATAGTCCTTATAAATGCCGGATCTTCAGCAGGCAGCAAGGATTATACAGTAAATATTATAGAAGAACTGGGTGAAGTTCTAGTTCACGGAGTAGCTATGAAGCCGGGCAAGCCAACTATTCTAGGTATAATAGAAGGTAAGCCTGTAATAGGTATACCAGGCTATCCAGTTTCAGGCTATCTTGTTTTTGATACCTTTGTAAAGCCGCTGATACTTAAGTTTCTAGGAAGGGAAGAAGAGGAAAAAGATCTTATAAGGGCTACTGTTGCTAAAAGAATAGTTTCCTCTCTTAAAAACAGAGAGCTTATAAGAGTAAACTTAGGAGAAGTAGACGGGAGAATGGTAGCTACACCTCTATCAAGCGGAGCGGGAGTCACTATGAGTCTTGTAAAAGCTGATGGTATAGGAATAATACCTCAAAATGTTGAAGGAGCAGAAGCCGGAGAAGAAATCGATGTAAGCCTCCTAAAGCCCTTGGGAGAGATAAGGAAAACTCTAGTATCAATTGGTAGTCATGACCTTATAATGGACATTCTGGGAGACATCACTGGGCTCTCGTCGGGTCATGTGGGAAGCATGGGGGGCATAATGGCTATGAGACGGGGAGAGTGTCATATAGCTCCTATCCATCTCTTGGATGAAGAAAGCGGAGAATATAATATTTCCTATATAAAGAAATTCTTCGCAGGTAAGGATATGTCACTTATAAAGGGTGTAAAAAGATTGCAGGGATTTATGATAAGACCAGAAGATAAGGGATCTGTTTCTAGTTTTAAAGACCTGCTCAAGGAAGAGATAAGCTTTGTAAACAGACAAAGGGGAGCCGGTACCAGGGTTCTTTTGGACTACCATCTAAAATTAGATGCAATAGACCCCGCTTCCATAAAGGGCTACAAAAGAGAGCTAAATACCCATATGGCAGTAGCATCAGCAGTAAAAAACTCTCAAAAGACGGTGGGTCTTGGCATATACTCGGCAGCTAAGGCTATGGACCTAGACTTTTTAGAGGTAACATATGAAGATTATGATTTTCTGGTAGAAACTAAGAATCTGGAAGATGAAAAAATAAGGCGATTTATAGCTGCTATAAGTTCAGACGATTTCCAGGAAAGAGTCTTAGCTCTTGGAGGATATTCATTTAAAGATACAGGCAAGATTATCAGAGTAAAAGATTAGCTAGAGTAAAAGATTAAACAAGCTGAAAGATTAGCTAGGATCACTTGAAGATATAGATAACTCTATACTGGAGGCTGATTTGTATGAAGGTATGGGATATAAAACTTAAGGATGAAGAAGGCTCTGTCAATCACCTAAGGAGAACTATTATCGACAGGGAAGATGGAATGTTTGGTCAGGCCAGTAAAGCAGATAAAAAGAATAAGAAACGACAGGTTTCTATCTTGAGTAAAAAAGCCAGAGAAACTATAGACCAAGAACAGCTTGGCGGCTTATGTTTGTTTAGATTTTATGAGAATATAACAATAGAAGGACTTGATGCTAGAGCTATAAAAAAAGGCGACCTTCTTCAGATAGGAGAAACCTTGCAACAAGTTGAATCTGTAGGCAAGAAATGCTTTGAAGAATGCAAGCTGGTCCAGGCGGAGAAGAAATGCCAACTCTTTAATAATGTTATCTTTATGAGGGTATTAAAGGGTGGATTTATAGAGATAGATGATGAAGTTAAGATTGTTGAAGGATAGAAAAAAGCTCTTTTTAAATTTAAGAAGAGCTTTTCTTTATCCTATTTTTTTATCACATATCTAGCATCTTTTTCCAATAATAAAAGTTTTTCTGCAGGAAGCCTTAGATAGGCAGAATCTTTAAATTTTAAAGCATTAAATTCCCTTTGTGTAACATATACATATAAACTGGAATTATAATTATTTTTAATATTTTTTTCTCTAGAAAACAAGATTGCAAATGAAAACATATTCTCTACTCGGTCTACTATTTTAAATTCAAAGCTATTGGACAGGCTTAAATCTTCACAAATCTCCAGATCATGAGCACGTATTCCGATATAGCTTATCCTGTCTTTTATCTTTCTATCTAAAGTCAGCTCTATATCCCAGTTTTTGCAATAAAGCTGATTTTGGGAAAGTTTTTCTGCCTGAGATGTATTTTTGCAGCCGGTTAGTATAGCTGTATTTATAGTCCTTGGAGCCTGAAAGAGAGCCTCTTTTTCTTTCATCTCTTCAATGCTTCCCTCCTTTAAAACAGCTATAGTATCGCAGATTCTATAGACCTCATCCCTATTATGGGAAACATAAAGAGCAGAACCCTTATAGTCTTTTAATAGGTCGATAAGTTCTTGTTCCATCTGCCACCTCAGATGCTCATCAAGAGCTGAAAAAGGTTCATCCAGCATTAATATCTCCGGCTCATTTACAAGCATCCTAGCTAGGGCTACCCTCTGCTGTTGGCCTCCTGAGAGCTGGTGGGGATAATTGTTTTCCAGTCCTTCAAGTGAGAAAGATTTAATTTTTCCCTCTACAATTGACTTATTTAAAAGTTTATCGACATTTTTCTTAGGAATACCCATAGCTATGTTTTCCCTGAGAGTCATATTCGGAAAGAGAGCATAGTTTTGAAAGAGCAGGCCTACATTTCTCTCCCGGGGCAATAAGTTTATCCCCTTAGCTTTATCGAACAAGACCCGGTTATTTAAAACTATCTTTCCTTCATCAGGAGTCTCAATTCCGGCTATGCACTTAAGAGTCATACTCTTACCACATCCAGAAGCTCCCAGAAGAGCCAGGATATTATTGTGGGTTTCAAACTCTAGATCTAGCTTAAAATCTCCCAGTTGTTTTTTAATATTGAGGTAAAGGATGTCTATACACCACCTTTTTGAGCACTTTTATAATTTCTCGATTCATAGAGATTCATCACAAGTATTGTTACAAATGATATGGCTACCATTATCATAACCCACCTATAAGCAAGTTCTCTGTTGCCTGCCTGAACAGCGCTATAGACTGCTACGGCCATGGTCTGTGTTTTGCCTGGAATGTTTCCCGCCAGCATTATAGTTGCGCCGAATTCTCCAAGAGCCCTTGCAAAAGATAAAATAGTTCCTGCAACAAGGCTTGGTATAGAATTGGGCAGCATTATTTTTATAAATATTTCATGTTCAGTTAAACCAAGAGTTCTAGCTACGTTGATCATATTGCTGTCCAAACCCTCAAAAGCCCCTCGGGCAGTTCGGTACATAAGCGGAAAGGCAACTATACTAGAAGCTATAATAGTTGCAGTGGGAGTAAAAACTATGGACAGATCATAGCCAGCTAGAAAGCGGCCGATCATGCTATTTTTACCCAGTATTATCAAGAGGAAAAAGCCTACTACAGTAGGAGGCAAAACTAGTGGAAGAGTAAACAGGCCATCCACCAGGCCCTTAAAGAATCGCAACTTACTTGTAAAATAGGCAGCATAAGTTCCCAGGATAAAAGTTATTCCAGTAGCTATAAATGCTGCTTTTAAAGATATCCATAATGGAGAATAATTCATATTTTCCTCCTAAAACTTCTATTTTATGGCGAAACCATATTTTTTAAATAATTCCATAGACTCCTTGTTAGATAGGAAATCTAGAAAGTCCCTTGCAGCATCAGCCTGCTTGCTATCTTTTACAACTGCCACTGGGTAGGTAACTTCCTTATGGCTGCCTTTAGGAGCTTCACTTATTATAGTTACTTTATCTGAGCTTATAGCATCTGTCTTATAAACCAGTCCCAGATCAACTTCTCCTGTCTCAACCCAGGTCAAGACTGTTCTTACATCACTTCCAAGAACTAATTTTTCTTCTATAGAATTTTTTATCTTGAGATTGTTAAATATTTCTTCACTATATTGACCAACTGGAACATTTGTAGGGTCACCTACTCCTATCTTCTTGACATCATCTCGGCTCAAGTCATCAAAAGATTTAAGCTCAAGCAGGCTTTCCTTTGGAGCTATAAGTACTACTTTATTTATCAATAAAGTCTTTCGGGTTCCCTCTAGTATATTATCACTAGTTTCCAGGGCGTCCATTTGTTTGTTTGCAGCTGACATAAATACATCAACTGGCGCACCTTCTTCGATTTGAGTTTGAAGAGCTCCTGAACTTCCAAGAGTAAGGTTAAGGGTTACTCCGGGCGCTTCTTCCTTATAAAGGATTTTTATTTCTTCTAAAACATCTGTCAGGCTTGCGGCAGCTGCAACAAGCAATTCAACCTCTTCTTTAGAACTTTCTTCTCCAGTACTGATTTTCTCTGGCGAAGCTTCCTTGGGACTACATCCTATTAAAACTGTTAAAGATAAAACTGCTGCTAATAAAACTACTAAAAACTTATTTCTTTTCATTTACAAATCCCCTTTGCTAATAATATTTATAATCAAATTACAGTTTTTACTGTAACAATTATCAATATTTAAACTGATCAAACCTATATTTTGACAAGCTATGTATGAAAGTTATGAAGATCCATAAGCTTTCAGAAATAGTTCCATAAAGATCCAGAGAGCAATATAAGAAGCAAAGCTCTCAAGTGAGAGTAACCAAGGTGTTTTTTTATCGCCCCGGCTGGGACGATTTTAATCAGAAAAATATTTCTTGAAAAGCCTCTCACTTTCTCGGTCGACCTCATCTACAAAGGCATTGTATCTATTTAATATGTCCTTACCTTCTTGAGAGAGCTCAGAGTTTCCTCCATCTTTACCACCTATAACTGTGTTGAAAAGTTCAAAACCTAGATCCTCCTCAGCTCTTTTAATAATCTTCCAACCCTTGCTGGAGGAGAGATCCATTATCTTATAGGCCTTAGACAAACTCTTGGTTTCTCGCACAAGATTCATTATTCTTGCGACTCCCTGACCAAAGGCAGGTTCCTTGTTAAATACAATAATTTTGTTTTTAAATTTTAAATCTTTCAAATAATCACCTTCTTTTTAATGTTTTCCAAAGTGACAATGAGGAAAGCTGCAGACAGGACAGGATAGGCATTGTCCGCCATAACCCATTCTTGTAATATCGCGCCTGACTATAGTTTCGCCGGCAAATACTCTGGGCAGGAGCAAGTCAAATGCGGTAGTTTTAGAGAACATAACACATCCCGGCAGACCAAATACTGGAATTCCATCCAGGTAGGCAAAGAGAAGCATAGCTCCGGGAAGGACAGGTGTACCGTAGGCGACTATATCAGCCCCGCTGGCTTTTATAGCACCGGGAGTTTTATCATCTGGATCAACTGACATGCCTCCCGTAACTACTATCATTTCAGCTCCCATCTCCTTTGCTTTAAGGATAGCAGACTTTATAGAGTCGGTATCGTCTTCGACTATTTCCTTATGGAATATGCTAGATCCATATAGGGCTACTTTTTCGCCTATAACAGGACCAAATTTATCTTGGATTCTGCCTTTAAAAACTTCTGATCCAGTTACTATCAAAGCTACTTTAAAAGGAAGAAAGGGTTTTATCCTAAACATAGGCTCAGTTCCGCGCGTCATAGCTTCTATAACATCTATTTTTTTGGAATCTATAGTTAAGGGAATTATTCGGCAGCCTGCCAGGAGTTCATCTTTTTCTACTCGAATATTTTCATGAATTGTAGCTACGCACATCTCGCCAACGTCATTTACATCATCAAGCAACTGGCGGTTTATCTTTAAAAGACCAGTCTGCTTGGGTCTTAAGTTTGTCTTGCCCTCAGCTGGTTCACTAAAACTTATGCCCGGGCCTGCAAACATCTTTGCCAGTCTTATAGCAGCCTCATTTTCATGTATTTCTCCATCCTTAAGATTAAAAACATATATATTTTCCTTTCCTATTCTTAAGAGTCTTTCTATATCTTCTTCTTTTATGATATGACCTTTCTTAAAGGCCCTACCTTTAAATTCTCCGGGCACAATCTCAGTTATATCATGACCAAGAACCATACCTACGGCATCTTCAGTTTTAACGGTATCCATCTCTATCACTCCGATCTTCTATCTTTAATAAATAAGTCCAATCTTTTAAACTATGTAGAAAACATTAAATCATACAAATTTATTATATAGAATTATCTATCTTTATACAATGTATAAGCTATACAAAAGAAAAGGCGTTACTCTCGATTGAGAATTTTGTTATGAATTTAGCCTTAAAAGAGGTATAATAGACTTAAGACACAATAGAAAAGGTGATAATGTGAAAGATTCTTTTGGACGAGAAATAAACTATCTGAGAATTTCACTTACTGATAGATGTAATTTAAGATGTAAATACTGTATGGCAGAGGCGGGGATAGATAAGTTTGATCACCGGGATATGTTAAGCTTAGAAGAAATATATGAAATAACAAAGAGTTTTGTGGCTCTTGGAGTTGATAAGATAAGACTGACTGGCGGAGAGCCTCTAGTGAGAAAAGGAATAGTTGATCTTATAGATAAAATTTCAAAATTAGATGGAGTAAAAGATATAGCTATGACTACAAACGGCTTGCTTTTAAATCGTTTTGCGGAAGATTTAAAGAAGGCCGGGCTAAACCGAGTAAACTTAAGCCTGGACACACTGGACCCGGTTAAATACAAGGAAATAACTAGGGGAGGAGATATAGAAGAGTTTTTTAAAGGGGTTGAAGCAGCTAAGCGAGCAGGGTTAACTCCTATCAAGATCAATACCGTTTTAATAGGAGGATTTAATGACTCTGAAATAGAAAGATTGGTCGACCTAACAAGGGATGAAGCAATAGATGTAAGATTTATAGAGCTTATGCCTATAGGTGAAGCGGCGTCCTGGGCAGAGGAGAATTTTATTTCAAATGATACTATACTAAAAAGAGTAAAAGACTTGCAAGCAGTTGAAAGAATAGACCCTTCTTCCCCAGCTGTTTACTATAAACTTCCTGGAGCTAAGGGAAGGGTCGGGATTATAAACCCTATTTCCTGCAAGTTTTGCCAGGACTGCAACAGGGTTAGATTGACATCTGAGGGACTACTTAAACTTTGCCTTCATTCAAATAAGGAAATAGATCTAAAGAAGGCCCTTAGAGAAGGTAGAGATATAAAAAAACTTATAGAAGCATCAATATTAAAAAAAGAAGAAGCACATCATTTAGAAGATGGACAGTATATAGATAAGAATATGAATCAAATAGGAGGATAAGATGGAATTTACTCATTTTAATGAAGATGGTCGCGCCTTTATGGTGGAAGTAGGAGAAAAAGAGATAACTAAAAGAGTTGCTAAAGCAGAAGGAACTATCCTGATGGAAGAAGAAACTCTTAAGATGATAAAAGAAGGCCGGATGAAGAAGGGTGATGTTCTTTCAGTTGCTCAGGTAGCAGGGATTATGGCCGCTAAAAAGACTAGCGATATAATACCCATGTGCCACAATATATTCCTAACCGGAGTGGATATAGATTTTGAGATTCTACATAATGGAGTAAAGGCAACAGCCAGTGTAAAAACTGAAGGAAAAACAGGGGTTGAAATGGAAGCTTTAACTGCAGTTTCAACATGTCTTCTTACTATATATGACATGTGCAAGGCGGTTGACAAGGCGATGGAGATGACAGCAATTAGGCTGTTAGAGAAAAAAGGCGGAAAGTCAGGAGAATATATGAGAAAACCAAGCGGAAGAGTTATATCAATAAATATTTCACAAGAAAAAGGTGTAGTGAAGGATCCTATAGATCAAGGAGTATTTTTAACAGACCACGGACTGGAGGGAGATGCTCATGCTGGAAACTGGCACAGACAAGTAAGTCTGCTTGCTTTAGAAAGTTTTCAAAAGATGATAGATGCCGGAGCTGAGGGACTAGTCCCTGGTATATTTGCAGAGAATATAACAACTGAGGGAATATCCCTCTTCACTCTACCAGTTGGAACTCGCTTTAAAATAGGAGAAACTATTCAGGAATTAACTCAGATTGGTAAAGAGTGTCACAGTGGGTGTGAGATTGCTAGAAAAGTTGGTAAGTGCGTTATGCCTAAAGAAGGAATATTTACAAAAATCATAAAATCAGGAACTATAAAGGTTGGGGACCTAATAGAAATACTATAAAGGCCTTGCCGTAAAAAGAAGATCCAATAGATACTGGATAAAACTCCTAGTATTATAATAGATAAAAATTAGATAAAAAATTTAAAAGCCAAGCTCTCTTTGAATTTAAGAAAGCCTGGCTTTATTTTAATTGTTTTTATTTTTATTTTAAGCTAATTCTATAAACTTTTCTATATCTTCTTCTATAAGTTTTAAAGAATTTCTAAAGAATTCTGGATTGTGTACATCTATATCCATTCTAAGTGCTACGTCTTGAATATTGTTCTTGCCGGTAGCATTTAATAGATCGTCATACTCTGCTACAAACTCATCGCCACGTTTTAGATACTCTGCATAAAGACCCTTTGAGAAGAGAAGTCCAAATGCATATGGGAAGTTGTAGAAGTTGAGTCCTGCTGAATAATAGTGAGGTTTGTTTAACCACATATAAGGATGAAGAGTTTGAGGATCTAGTCCATCTCCATAAGCTTTTTTCTGAGCTTCCATCATAGTTTCTTTTAATTCATTTACAGAAAGAGGATGGCTCTCACGGGCTTCAAACAACATACTTTCAAAAAGGAATCTACTATATATATCAACTATAACTTGCGCAGCGTCTGAAATTGAGCTTTCAAGTATACTTAAGGCTTCTTCCTTACTGGCTTCCTTAAGAGCTGCTCTTACAACTATGGTTTCGCAAAATATTGAAGCTGTTTCTGCTATTGGCATAGGATAACTGCTGTTTAGGATAGACTCTTCCATAAGATTTGCGCCATGGTAAGCGTGTCCCAGTTCATGGGCAAGAGTTGTCATATTTGAAAAACTTCCATTAAAGTTTGAAAGCACACGACTCTCTCCTATAGGATGAAGATTGGAACAAAAAGCTCCTCCTCTTTTTCCTTCTCGAGGCTCTATATCTAACCAATTATTTTCATAAGCACCACGTACAAAGCTTCCTAGCTTATCACTAAATTTATTGAAGTTTCCTATTATATACTCCATAGCTTCAGGGTAGGTAAATTCCATATTTACTTGTCCTACTGGAGCAAATATATCATAGAAAGGAAGTCCTTGCTTGTGACCTAATAGTTCAGCTTTTTTCTTAAAGTATTTATGAAAGACTGGAAGAAATTCTTCCATAGCAGCTAGCATAGCGTCTAGTGTCTCTCTATCCATTCTAGATTTTACAAGAGTTTCTTCTAAGGGACTTTCAAAACCTCTTAGCTTTGAAACTGTTATAACTTCGCCTTTTATACCGTTTAAGGCAGCAGCAGAAGATTCTTCTATTTTTTTATAGGCTTCCTGCTCTGCATAGTATGCAGTTTTTCTAATTTCAGGATCTTTATTGTAAGCTAAGTTTCTAACTACTGAGATAGGAAGAGACTCTTTTTTACCGTCTAATTCTATATCTACAAGAAGTGTTGAAGATATCTTGTTCTGTAAGTTTGACCAAGCATTAGAGCCTGTGTTTTTCATTCTTGATATAAGTGTTTCTTCTTTTTCACTTAGAAGATATTTTGTGTTTTCCTTTAAATCTCTTAGGATAAACTCATGCTCTTTTAAGAGTTTAGAGCTTTCGATAAGTTCGTCTAAATTATCAATTTCTTTTAAGAAATTTTGAAAATCTACTTCTGGCTTTGTAAGTCCAGTATAGAGAAGACTTAATTTATCCATCTGCATAATAGCAGTTTCATCTCTTGCATCTACTGCAGAAGATAGGTTTGCAAATCCTCTTAGCTTTATGAAGGTTGTAAGTATTTCTCCGGAAAACTTAATATAGTCTCCAAGAAGTGTTACTCGGTCGCCGTCTAAATCTAGTTCTTTCTCGGCCCAAGTGGTAAATCCTTGGATAAGTTTTTCTAATCTTTCAAAATCATTTTTATATTCTTGTGAATCAAAATCAGAATATAATTCATCTAGACTCCATTTCATTTTATCCACCTCGCATTTATTTCGTTTCACGAACATTATATCATAAAATAAGAAGTTTCGGGACAAAATCCTGTATCTTAAATACTTATTGAGCCTATGAATTTAAAAAAAGATAAGTAAACTTGATGTTGTCATCAATATTTCAGGGATCATACTTTAAAAGTAGGGAAATAAAAATAAATAAGAAATATACTTGCATTAAAACTAATTCCAGTATATAATTTATAGGTTATATACAATGAGGAGGAACGGAATGTCAAAATTAAAATTTAACGAAATAGACCTAAGCGAAGAGATATTAAAAGCTGTCTCAGAAATGGGATTTGAAGAAATGTCTCCAATCCAAGAAAAGGCTATTCCTGTCGTATTAAGCGGTAAAGATATTATAGGACAAGCACAAACAGGTACAGGTAAAACTGCAGCCTTTGGTATACCAATCTTAGAGATGGTAAACAGTAAAGACAAAACAGTACAAGCTCTTGTAATGTGTCCTACGAGAGAACTTTGTATCCAGGTAGCAGAAGAAATTAAGATACTTGGAAAATTTAAAAAAGGTGTACAGGTATTACCAGTTTATGGTGGTCAGCCAATTGATAGACAGATAAGAGCACTTAAAAAAGGCGTTCAAATAATCGTTGGAACACCAGGAAGACTTATAGACCATATAAGAAGAAAAACTGTAAAGACTGATAATGTGAAATTTATGGTACTTGACGAAGCAGACGAAATGTTCGATATGGGATTCAGAGACGATATAGCACTTGTAATGGACGGTCTTCACGACGAGAGACAAACTATATTTTTCTCCGCAACGATGCCAAAACCAATAATAAATTTTGCATCTAAGTATCAAAAAGATCCTGAAATTATAAAGGTTGATCACAAACAACTTATAATACCTCAAATAGATCAATTCTATTATGAAGTTAAAGAGCATATGAAAACTGAAATATTAAGCCGTGCAATAGATATATATAATCCTAAGCTTTCTATAGTATTCTGTAATACTAAAAGAAAGGTAGATGCCTTAAATGAAGAACTTTCAGCAAGAGGATATCTTGTAGACGGACTTCACGGTGACTTAAAGCAAAACCAAAGAGACACTGTAATGAATAAGTTTAGAAGGGGTTCAATCGATATATTAGTAGCTACTGACGTTGCAGCTAGAGGACTTGACGTAGATGATATAGATTTAGTTATAAACTATGATATACCACAAGATGAAGAGTATTATGTTCATAGAATAGGTAGAACTGCAAGAGCTGGTAGAGAAGGAATTGCTATTAGTTTTGTAACAAATAGAGATAACAATAAACTAAGAAATATTCAAAGATATGCTAATATAAAAATAAAGAGACAAGATCTTCCTACACTAAAGGATATGGAAGAAACTTATACAACTACTACGCTAGATAAAATAAAAGAAGGCATAGAAGTTGAAGATCTAAACAAATACAAGAAAACAGTAGATCAACTTGTAGAAGAAGGACTTACTTCAGTTGATATAGCTTCAATTCTATTGAAGTTTTATATGGATTCAGATAAATCTAATAAACATCAAGAATTAAGCCAGGTAGACTTTGGTAAGAAACCTCAAGGTTCTCAAAGCTCAAGATCACAAGGTGGAAGTTCAAGAGGAGAGAGTTCAAGAGGACAGTCTTCAAGTAGAAAATCTTCTGGAGATAGCAAGAGACTTCACATCAGCATAGGAAACAGAAAAGGTGTAAGACCTAGACATATTCTAGCTGCTATAACACAAAATGCAGGCGTGGATAAGGATGCTGTTGGTAAGATAGATGTTTATGATAAGTTTTCGTTTGTTGAGATAGACAAAAATGAAGCTAAAAAAGTTATGGATGCTCTTAATAATGATGAAATAAAAGGAACAAAGGTAAGAGTAGAAATAGCAAATCCTAGAAAGAAATAAATTCGATATAAGATAATAAAAACTTGCGATCATTTTAGATTGTGAGTTTTTTTGTGTTTAAAATTAGTAATATTATTAGAGGGATAAGTTTTTAAAAATGAGCTAAAAACTTTTAATTTAAGATTAAATGTAACTATAGTCATGAGTTTATTTTATAGGGGTATAGACTTAATGAGTGTTGATAGATATAATTATATTTAAATATAGGATGTGGGGGATTTTATGATAGAGGATAAGAAGAGGCTTGTTGAAAAGTTTTCTGTAGATATTTTGAGGATGGAAGAGGATGTTAGGAGATTGAAGGAAATTATTGGTCCCAATAAGGATATGAGCACTACTGTAAGTTCTATGTTTAAAGATTTAGAAATTACCGAAAAAAGTGTTGAAAGTATTAAGAAAACTATGGATAAAGCTAAGAAAGAAGAGTAAGACTGGGAATAATAGAAGAAAAGATAAAATTAAAAAGAATAAGAGAAAAGAAAAGATAAGAAAATTTAAAAGAACAAAACAAAATCTAGATCAAAATAATATCAAGGATAAGAGTTAGGCCAAGGATAAGAGTTAGGCCCAGGATAAGAACAAGAACAAGGAGAGTAAGAGTAAGAATAATAATAGATAAAAAAATTCTACTAGGGAGTGAGATTTATGAGTCATGAAAATTTAAACCCGTTTGAAAGTGCTCAGGCACAAGTTAAAACTGCCTGTCAAGCCCTTAATCTAGAAGATAGTGTTTATGAATTACTTAAGGAACCGCAAAGAGTTATAGAGATTTCTATTCCTGTTAAAATGGATGATGGGACTATAAAAACCTTTAAGGGTTACAGATCTCTCCACAATAATGCAGTAGGTCCTGGTAAAGGCGGAGTTCGTTTTCATCCAAACGTTGACCTAGAAGAAGTGAAGGCTCTTTCTATTTGGATGACTTTTAAGTGTGGTATAACGGGAATTCCTTATGGCGGAGCTAAGGGCGGCGTAACTGTTGATCCCAAAACCTTATCTAGAGGAGAGCTTGAAAGGCTCTCAAGAGGATATATACAGGGATTATATAAGTATTTAGGAGAAAAGATAGATATACCGGCTCCGGATGTAAATACTAATGGACAGATAATGGCCTGGATGGTAGATGAGTATATGAAGATTACAGGTGAGCACAGTTCAGGAGTAATAACTGGAAAACCTCTGGAGTTTGGCGGATCTAAAGGAAGAAATGAAGCTACTGGTTTTGGAGTTGCGCTGACGGTAAGAGAAGTTGCTAAAAAGATGGATATGGAGATGAAGGGACTAAACACTGCAGTTCAAGGATTTGGAAATGTTGGAAGTTTTACAGTAAAACACCTTGAGGGTCTTGGAGCTAAGGTAGTAGCTATAGGACTTAGGAATCAAGCTATTTATAGGGAAGAAGGATTCAAATACGAAGAACTAATGGATCATTTAAAATCAAACAAGGATTTGATAAATCTTAAGGGAGCTAAGAGAATAAGTTTAGATGAGTTCTGGAGACTAAAAGTAGATGTATTGATTCCAGCTGCTATAGAAAATGCTATAACTGAAGATAATGCTGCTTCTATAAGGGCAAAAATAGTAGCAGAAGCTGCAAATGGGCCCATAACTCCTAAGGGCAGTGAGATACTGGAAGAAAATGGAATTTTGGTTACGCCTGATATTTTAACAAATGCAGGAGGAGTTACCGTTTCCTACTTTGAATGGGTACAAAATTTATATGGATATTTTTGGGAAGAAGATGACATAATAGACAGGCAGGAAAAGGCAATGTTAAGTGCCTTTGAAAATGTTTGGAAGGTAAAAGAAGAGTATGGAGTAGATCTTCGTAAAGCATCCTATATGTACAGTGTTAAAAAAGTTGCCGAAGTTATGAAACTTAGAGGTTGGTATTAGCAATTAAAATTAAGATCGATATAATCAAAAAAATAGCAAGAGTTAAATTTAAACTTAACTCTTGCTATTTTTCTTGTTTCCAAGAGCACTTCTAAGTCCTGTTTCTTGACCTTGAATGATTTTTTTTATATTAAGACGATGTTTATAAATACTTTGAGCAACTATTAGAGTAGAAACTATAATGGGAATAGTTCCCAGCTTTAAAAAAACTGTAGCAACAAGGAGAAAAAGAACTAAAGTCATAGTTCCAAGTACTATATAGTCCGTAGCAAAAGCTACAATAACTACAAGAAGGACTCCTATAAGGCCAAGTCTATAATCAAGCCCAAACATCATTCCAAGTGTTGAAGCGGTTCCCTTTCCTCCTTTAAAGTTCATAAAGAAAGGATAATTGTGCCCCAAGATAACTCCCAGTCCATTTAAATAAAGATAAGAGGGATGGGTTAGTTTAAAGAAAAACTTTATAATAAGGATAGAAATAATTGCCTTTAAAATGTCCAAGAGGGCAACTACAAGTCCCGCCTTCCAGCCAAATGAAATAACCATATTAGAAGCTCCGGCATTTCCAACTCCAATACTTCTGATATCTTGTTTTCTTAACAATTTAGTTAAGATATAAGACCATTGAAGACACCCAAAGAAATAGCCTAAAAGGATAACTAAAATATATTTTCCCAAAAAAACACCCCCTATAAAATATATCTAATTATATCATGATGATAGATAGAAAATAGAAATAATTTTTTTATAGGTTCATTTAATTTTAAAAAGGGAGTTATAAGATTTGAAAGAGTAGCTAGTTCTTATAATATTCTGTTTTAATATTTTATGATATAATGATACTTAGATATACATATATTAGGAGGAGATAGAGATGAAAAAGAGAAGATTGGGGAAAACTGAACTTATGGTCTCGCCGGTTGGATTTGGAGGAATACCTATTCAAAGACTAGATGAAGATCTGGCTTATGATTTACTTAAGGAAGCTTATGAAAATGGAATGAACTTTATAGATACCGCAAGAGGCTACATGGAAAGTGAAGCTCTGCTTGGTTCAGCGCTTGAAAAAATCGGAAGAGATAAGTTTATTATAGCAACTAAATCGATGAGCAGAACTTATGAAGGGGTAAAAGAGGAGTTTGAAACTAGTTTAAAAAACTTAAGAACAGATCACATAGAGTTGTTTCAGTTTCACAACATAAGAACAGAAGCTGAGCTTAAAATTGTAATGGGTGAAAATGGAGCCTATAGAGCTATAAAGGAATATCAAGATAAGGGAATTATAGGTTCGATAGGAGTTACAAGTCACAGCACTGACTTCCTTGATGCCGCTCTGGATACAGACTTTTTTTCTACTATACAATATCCTTATAATCCAGTTGAAAGACAGGGTGAAGGGGTATTTAAAAAAGCGAGATCTAAAGATATTGGAGTTATTGTTATGAAACCTCTTGCAGGAGGAGCTATTCCAAAGGGTGAACTCTGCATACGTTTTATATTGGAAAATGAAGATGTAACTGTAGCCATACCAGGGATGGAATCAGTAGATCAGATTAGAGAAAACATAAAACCTGCTCAAGACGGCCAGCCTTTGACAGATGAAGAAAGAGCTGAATTATTAGAAGAGGCGTCAACCCTTGGAGAAGAATTTTGCAGAAGATGCGGATACTGCGCTCCTTGTACGGTAGGGATAGATATTCCAGGACAATTCATAATTGATGGATATTATACAAGATACAATTTACAAAACTGGGCAAAATCTAGATATGAAGGGCTTGAAATAAAAGCATCTGACTGCATAGAATGTGGTATATGTGAAGCGAAATGTCCTTATGATCTTCCTATAATTAAAATGATGAATAAAGTAGAATCACATTTTGAAGCATAAAATATAAATAACTAAAAAATAATAGGGGTGTAAATATGAAAATGTTCAAGTCAGATAACGTATCGGGTGTTCATCCTAAAATTATGAAGTCTATAATGGACGCCAACACGGGTCACCAAAGTCCTTATGGCGAAGATGAATTTTCTAAGGCAGCAGCTGATAGTATAAGAAGTTTGTTTGAAGCGGATGCAGATGTATACTTCACCTTGCTTGGAACTGCGGCAAATGTGGTGGGGTTAACGGGACTCTTAAATCGATTCGAGGGAGTAGTTTGCACTGAAACTGCCCACATAAACGTAGATGAATGCGGAGCATTTGAAAACTTTAGCGGATCAAAGATACTCTACACTCCCGAGCATGATGGAAAAATCAAGATAGAAGATATCAAGAAGTTTATGAACCATCCAGATGATGAACATCGAGTTCAGCCAAAGGTTATTTCCATATCACAAACCACCGAAACTGGTACCCTCTATAGCCTTGAAGAAATTAAGGAGCTAGCAGACTTTGCTCATGAGAATGATATGTACTTGCATCTAGACGGAGCAAGGATAGCAAATGCAATAGTTGCCCTAAACTCTTCATTTAAAGAAATGGTAACTGATACTGGAGTAGACTTACTATCACTGGGAGGCACAAAAAACGGAATGATGATAGGAGAAGCTATAGTTTCATTTAATAAAGAACTAAGTAAAAACTTTAAATACTATAGAAAACAAGGTATGCAGCTTCTGTCCAAGATGAGATTTGTCTCTTGCCAGTTTATTCCCTACATTGAAGAAGAAGTATGGAGAGAATGCGCAGAGGCGGCAAATGATATGGGATCCTACTTAAAGGAAAAGCTTAGAGAGTGCAGTTCTGTAAAGGTTCAAGAAGGCTACAAGACCAATATGATATTTGCAAATGTAGAAGATAAGATAATAGAAACTCTTCAAGAGGAGTTTGGATTTTATCTCATAGATGAGGCGACTAACCTGATCAGACTTGTAACTTCCTTTGATACAACTAAAGAAGATATAGATAGGTTTGTAAAAGCTATAAAGGGATTAAGTTAATGACATCTAAGTATTATTATGAGAAGTTGTGACTTGTTCAATAAATTAATAAAAATTTATATGGGAGGATGATTAATTATTATATTAAAAAATTTATTAATAACAATAGCATATACAATTGTTTTTATAATAACTTCTTTATGGATTGGATATAATAACGATAAAATACCGTTCGGACTTGCTATACTCTTGTTTATGATTTTGTCTTATATTATAAATATTGCTATAGACTTAATTGTCTCTAAACTCATAAACAAATTTGAAAAAAATAAAAAGTAACTCAATGTTTCAATAGAATTCTTCTTAAAGCAGTTTGCAACTTACAAAAGTCGAGTTTTATGCAATAAGAATTGAGTAAAACTGAGTTAGTGATATACCAGTTATTAAGTGGTCGCTAAATTTCTTAATGAAAGCGTTTATAATCAAATCAATATTATAATATTAAAAAATAAATAGTAGGAGCTGAGAAATGATGGAAAAGCAAAATAACTATTACGAAGTATCAAACAAAGAAAAATTATTAGAAAGAATGAAAGAAAGAAAGGATTATATTCTTATAAAAGGTGATTTAAAACAAGATGTTAAAGAATTGCTTAAAACAACACTCTCAGATAAAGAACTTATGGGGTTAGAGTTAGGATCCGCTGGGTCAATTGGTATTTCCGCGGAAATTTTTTATCAGATTTTTAATTACTTTAGCGATAAACCCAAAATTGATAAAAAATTAGAAAGTTCTATTCGTCAATATAGATATAAGATTGAAGATGGAGATATATTGCTCTATCATAGACACCTTGACTACTAATTTAACATTTTCCAGATTGGATTAAGTCTTGCTTTAATATTCTTATGTAAAACTAAGAAAAAAGATAGATTTTTATGCTAAGTATTGATCCGATACGAAATTCTAACTTATTAATGTATAATATTAGTATATGCAAAGGAGGGATTCTATGAACAGAAGTTATAGAAGGTTTTTAAAAGGTGGATTTGTTGGTTACCTCCAAAGAATAGTAATTATGCTTATCTCATCATTGCTCGTAAGTTTTGTAATCAGCTTATTTATAGAATCGAGCTTTAATACTGTCTTGAAATATACGTCTTATGCGGTTTTCATTCTAGGAGTTCTTTCTGTTATAGGTAGTACTAGCACTACCTATGATCCCAGATATAATTTCCTCAAGTCAACTATGGGCATGACTAGTACTACTCGTGAAGATGTAAAACTTCTTCAGGGAAGTTATGGATTTTGTATATTTATGATTATTTCGGGAGCAATACTTTATGGGATTCACAGATTTATTTTTTTAAATTTTTAAATAAAACTAACATAAGACTT
>NZ_JARIEF010000020.1 GCF_029266915.1 Tissierella sp.
AGAGACATGGTTTTTATCTTGGTATCCATGTTTATTCTGCCCTATATCCAATATACTATGAATCTTACTGTTGCTCAGTTTTCCGCTGTATCAGCAATTATGATATTTGCAAGAATATGGGATGCAGTAAATGATCCCATGATGGGAATGGTTATTGAAAATGCAAGATTTAAAGGCGGTAAATTTAGGCCTTGGATAATGCTTGGAGGAGCAACAAACTTTATAATTACAATCCTCTTGTTTTTAATCAGACCTGATGGGTGGTTATTTGTTTTATTTTTTGGTATCGCATATATAGCTTGGGGTATGACTTTTACTATAAATGATATTGCCTACTGGTCACTGCTTCCAACACTTGCAAAAGATAATGATGAAAGGAATAATCTTACAAACCTGGTTTTAATATTTGCAAGCATAGGGCAATTTGTCTCCGGCGGATTGATACCTATCTTAGTAACTGGTAATGCAGTATATATGTATAAAATATTAGCAATAACTATATCTTTTATATTTTTAGCCTTTACTTTTTTAACATATTTTGGAGTAGAAGAACAATCTAATGTGGATGAAAAACAAGAAAAAGTCGACTTGAAAAAGATGTACAAGATATTATTTAAAAATGACCAACTTATAGTAGTTTCAATTACCATACTTCTTTATACGATAGCAACTGAATTGTTTCTAGCATTTGGTATTAATTTTTTCTATTTTGAATTTGGATATGGAGGGCTTCAACTTACTATATTTACAGTATTTTTTGCTTTAGGAACCCTG
The DNA here is from genome assembly GCF_029266915.1 of Tissierella sp. Classification (GTDB taxonomy): domain Bacteria; phylum Bacillota; class Clostridia; order Tissierellales; family Tissierellaceae; genus Tissierella_A. The sequence goes on from NZ_JARIEF010000020.1 coordinate 775, forward strand.
GCAGCGCTGGGAATATTTCCCCTGCTTACCAAGCGTTTTAAAAGAATGGAAATATTAACTATGGGGACTATAATTGCTTTAACAGGCTATATAATCTTCTTATCCTTAGGTTATATTATTCCAATGATTGAATGGATATTATACGGGAGTGCATTTTTAATCTTCTTTGGTCAGAATTTATTCTTTGTAGTTTTGGTAGTTATGACTGCAAATATAATAGAATTCAATGAATTAAATACTGGAGAGCGAAATGAGAGCATTATTTTCTCAGTAAGACCATTCATGACCAAGCTTGGAGCGGCTCTTCAACAGGGAATTGTGACCTTAGTTTTAGTTGCTTCTGGAGTGTATGTTTATTCTCAAAGAGTTGCAGAACTTGAAATACAAAAATCTCAAGGCTTGATTGAGAATATAACAGTAGAAGCCAACTCGATTCTTTCAGCAGCAACTCCTTCAATGCTTCTTATGCTTAGAGTAGGAATGGGACTGATTCCAATGATAAGTATGATTGGAGCTTACTTTCTTATAAGAAATAAATATGTAATAAGTGAAGAGAAATATGATGAAATACTTATAGAATTAGAAAAAAGAAAAAGAAAAATATAAATATCATTAAGAGCATTAAGCATATAGACCTAAAATATATAAAAACGATAAAGTATAAGAATGATTTAAAATACTAAAAAGTGAATTAAACAGATTTAAAGATGACTTGAAGGAGGCAGAAATTTTGAAAAAAATAGATATTAATTTTGATTGGCAATATTCTCCTGATTTTAAAGAAGAGTATATAGAAGTAGACTTTGATGATCGAGATTTTGTAACTGTAAATATACCCCACTCCAATATAGAAATTCCTTATAATAACTTTGATGAAAAAATCTATCAATTTGAAAGCTGCTATAGAAAAAAACTAAGGCTAGACTCATTTGATGAGGAAGAGTCAGTCTATATAAAATTTGAGGGGGTAATGACCTTTGCAAGAGTTTATTTAAATGCTATCTGTATTGGTGAGCACAAGGGAGGATACACTCCTTTTAGACTAGACTTAACAGATGTTGCTATTGGTGGGCATGAAAATATTTTAGTAGTGTATGTTGATTCAAGAGAAAGAAAGGATATACCACCCTTTGGTTTTGTAATAGATTACTTGTCTTATGGAGGAATATATAGGGAAGTTGCCTTAGAGTACCGAAATAAAACTCATATTGAAACAGTTGGAATCAAAACTAATGATCTATTGACAAAATCACCCAAGTTGGAGATAGATCTATATTTCAAGAATATTTATGAAAACATTCAATTTTTAAATCTAAAGTGTTCTCTTATAGAAGCCGAGAGTACCATCTATGAGTTTGAAAAAACCTTAGAGATAAATGAAGAATTGAATCAAGTGCTTACTATCAAAGAAGCTATAGAAGGAAAGTGTGGAGAGGAACTTAAGCTATGGAGCCTGGATAATCCTAATCTTTATAGATTAAAGCTTGATTTGATAAAAGAGGGAAGGATAATAGATTCTCAGAATATAAGTTTTGGATTTAGAGAAATAGAGTTTAGAAGTGAGGGATTTTATTTAAATGGAAAACATATAAAAATACAAGGTTTAAACCGTCACCAATCATTTCCATATGTTGGAAATGCCATGCCTAAAAGCGCCCAATATAAGGATGCAGACATTCTTAAATATGAACTAGGAGTCAATATGGTCAGGCTTTCACACTACCCTCAAAGCAATCATTTTCTAGATAGATGTGATCAGATAGGGCTTTTGGTCTTTGATGAAATACCAGGATGGCAGCACGTAGGAGATGAAAGTTGGCAGGAAATATCAGTTGAAAATGTGCGGGAAATGATTTTAAAAGATATGAACCATCCCAGCATAGTAATATGGGGAGTTCGGATCAATGAATCACAAGATTATGATAAATTCTATAAAAAGACAAATGATATGGCACATAAACTAGATAGTTCAAGGCCAACCGGTGGTGTTAGAAATATAGCTAAGAGCAACATCCTAGAAGATGTATATACCTACAATGACTTTGTTCATACGGGAGAAAATCTAGGACTGCAGAAGAAAAGTAAAGTAACTAAAACTGACAAACCATATTTGGTAACGGAATACAACGGTCACATGTTTCCAACCAAGAAATTTGACAATGAATCGAGAAGAGTAGAACACGCTCTAAGGCATCTAAACGTCTTAGAAGCTATGCAAGGAGATAAAGATATATCTGGCTCAATAGGATGGTGTATGTTCGACTACAACACTCACAAGGACTTTGGAAGCGGAGATAAGATCTGCTACCATGGAGTGATGGATATGTACCGGATTCCCAAGCATGCAGCTTTTGCTTATGGATCCCAGCAAGATGACTATCCTATTATGCATGTAGCTAGTTCTCTAAATATAGGAGAATATGATGGATCTCTTTTAGAAGATATCTATGTATTTACAAACTGTGACTCTATAAAACTCTATAAAAATGGTGAGTACGTAAATACTTTTTATCCAGATAGAGAGAAATATCCTAATCTAGTAAACGCTCCAATTAGGATAAATGATTTAATTGGAGATGCTATAGAAAAAAATGAAAAGTTTTCAAAAGGTGATGCTGGGATAGTTAAGGATATTCTGATCAATGTAAACAAAAATGGCCTTAAACTAAGACCCGTAGATACAGCTAAGATGGGATGGATATTTTTAAAGTATAAGATGAATATGGCTGATGCAGAAGATCTTTATACCAGATACTTTGGAGGATGGGGCGGAGAAGCTACAAGCTATGAATTTAAAGGCTACAAAGGAGAGAAATCTATTTTAAAGCTTACTAAAGGTCAGGTTGTAAATCCAAGACTAGATATGAAAATAGATTCAAATATATTGATAGAAGAAGCGACCTACGATACAACAAGAGTTGTTTTAAGGCTGCTAGATGACTATGGAAATGATATTATATATGCAAACGACACTGTTACAATAGAAGCTCAAGGTGGGGTTGAAGTTATTGGACCTAAAGTGCTAGCCTTAATTGGCGGATCGATAGGATTTTGGATTAAGAGCAAAGGAGAGAGCGGACAAGCTAATATAAAGATTATCTCTGAGAGATTTGGAGTTTTGGAAAAGAAGATAGAAGTTATAAAAAATAGATTATAGATACAGATAAATAAAAGAAGACAAAGCAACAAAGACAAATTTAAAAAGAAGTAATTAAATCTAGATTTAATAAATCCATACAAAATTAATTAAATCTAAAAGAATGCTTATAATTTAAATTGTTATTAAAAATTTAGCTGCTATTATGATACAATAATAAACAAATATTAAAAACAAGGTGATAAGAGTGAATGAAGAAATATATAAAAAAATTTCAGGTCCCATAAAAAGGATGAATAGGGGAGAAGAAATACTTAATATAATAAATAAAACAGCCACAAGTTTTGTATATTTAACCTATCCTGTAATTCTACTATTATTGGCAATTAAAAAAGATATAAGATTTTGGAAAGTGCTGATAATTCCGGCGGTTTCATTTATAATTGTAAGCTTGATTAGGAAATGGATTGATTTCCCCCGTCCCTATGAAGTTTTAGATATAGATCCGATTATTAAAAAGGAGACCAAGGGAAATTCTTTTCCCAGTCGACATGTGTTTTCAGTTTTTATAATAGCTATGATCCTATATTATATAGTGCCTTCAATAAGTTTACTGCTAATATTTATTGGTTTTATAATTGCTGTAACAAGGGTTGTGGGAGGAGTTCATTTTCCAAGAGATGTTATAGCCGGAGCGCTTATTGGAATTGTTTTAGGAATAATTGGCTGGAAACTGTTAAATATTTAAAATATGGATATCATATAATTTTTTATGGGTATTATATAGTTATTAAGAATTATGGAGGTTTTATTATGAAATTAGCAGAAGCGCTCATTATAAGAGCAGATCTACAAAAGAAAATAGAGCAATTAAGAAATAGAATTGAGAGTAATGCAAGAATTCAAGAGGGAGATACTCCAAACGAAAATCCTTTTGAACTATTAAAAGAATTGGATATGTCTATAATAAAGCTTACTGATATAATTATAAGGATAAACAAGACAAATAGCATGGTTAAATTTAACGAAGAACTAACTATAGCAGATGCACTTGCTAAAAGAGATGGTATATGGTTAAAGAGGACTACACTCTCTAGAATAGTAGATAGTGGTACTATAAGGCATGATAGATATTCTAATACGGAAGTTAGATTTGTAAGTATGATAGATGTAAAGAAAATACAAGATGAAGTAGATTTATTGTCCAAGCAATTTAGAGAACTTGATACGAAGATTCAAGGATTAAACTGGAATATAGATTTAATTTAAGCAAGATGGTAGCTTTAGATTATAAAAGTGAGTACAAAACTAAAACAGGTATATGTTTAAACAGTGGCTATCTTTAGAGCGAAGTAGGCAGTTCGAATCTGCATATGACAATTTATGCTCATAAATGTTACACTCGTACAACTATACTATTTATTGTAACTACCATGTACTAATTTATATATTTAAAGTGAGGGTGGGCTAGGGGAAAATATCTAGGGATTAAGATCTCTAGATATTTTAATTTGTAAAAATAAAATTATCATAAGTATAAATATAGGAAAATAGGTGAAACTATGAAAAAGATTAAAGATTTAAACTTTTTGCTTCTACTAAAGACCGGGATTGGTTCCGCTATTGCTATAATTTTAGCAAATAGATTTAATCTCCTATACAGTGCTTCAGCCGGTATAATAACCTTACTAACCATACAAAATACAAAAATAGAAACAATTTCTATAGCTCTTAAGAGGATAGCTGCCTTTTTTATAGCAGTAGCAATAGCTTTTGCAGTGTTTAATCAATTTGGATATAGCAGTGCCTCCTTTGGAGCTTTTATATTTATATTCGTCGCTATATGCAATTTGTTAGGTCTTCAGGATGGTATATCTATGAACGCTGTGCTTACCACTCATTTTCTTATTGAAAAAAGAATGGATGCTCCCTTTATCTTAAATGAGATATCCTTATTGATAATAGGCATGGGTATTGGTATTGTAATAAATCTAATAATGCCTAAAAATATGGATAGGATAAAGAAGGAACAAGAGATAATAGAAACTAAGATGAAAGATATTTTAAAATGTATTTCATGTGTATTAAAAGGAAAAAAAGAGTGTTTAGCATGTAATGATTTTCAAGAAGAAATTGATATAAAAGATTTGGAGAGACTACTCAATGGTTCAATTGAAGCTGCATATCAAGAAGCAGGAAATACTCTCTTAACAGAAACCAGATATCAGATTTCTTATCTTGAGATGAGAAAGCTACAGCTAGTAGCTTTAAAAGATATATTTAAAAATATTCAAGAGATTAATGGAATAATACCTCAATCCATTCGAGTTTCTAGATATATAGAAAAAGTAGCAGATGAGTTTCATGAATTAAATAATGTTAAAGCTCTAATGAGCGATTTAGAAGAGTTATATGAATCTTTTAGAAAGGAAACTCTGCCTAAAACGAGAGAAGAATTTGAAAATAGAGCTATATTATTTAACATATTAAGTGATATAGAAAGATTTTTGCAAATAAAGAGAAGTTTTATAATAAAAGAAGAAGAATAGGTAGTTCACGACAGATTAGTTTTTAAAAAAATATTATAATCAAGTATAAAGAAAACAATATATGTAGTATAGTATATAATGATGGTGTATAATTCAATATTAACCTATAATATATGCGAGAGAGCGATGATATGATGAAAAAATCTAAATACCGACTACTGATTATAATAATTCTACTTTTATTGGGAAGTTTATTTAAAAATAATAGTTTTGCAGAAGCGAAAATCAAGGATAAAAACATATTAATAGTAAATTCACATACTGAGGACTATGCATGGACCAGAGATGTACTAAAAGGTATATTTAAAGTTATAAATCCTTCAGAATTCAATATAAATATATACGTAGAAAACTTTGATCATAAATATTATCAAAAAGATGATATAGATAAAGATATATACAGACTTATAAAGAAAAACTATGAAAACAAGAATATCGATCTTTTAATAACAACTGATCTCGATGCAACGAAATTTGCAATAGATCATCAGGATGAATTATTTAAAGAGATTCCTATAGTCTTTTCTGGACTTTCTAAGGCAAAAGCAAAAGAAATAACTTCAGGCGTAAGTAATATAAGCGGAATAATAGAAAAATTAAATATAGATGAGACTTTAGAAACAGCATTTAATATAATACCCAATGCTAAAACAATATATGTAATACATGATAATACAAGCAGAGGGATGGATGCTTTTGATCAAGTTAAAGACAGTGCTAATAAGATTGATAAAAAGATAGAAGTAAAAACATTTGCTAAAATAGAAGATATTAAATTTGATATAAAAACACCTGATATAGATGAAGATAGCATAGTTATAGGTACTATAACTATGGTAGACAGCAAAGGCTTGTCTACTTCAATGGCTGAGATTGCAGGTAAGTTGAGTAAAAAAATAGATTCACCTATATTTTATCTTCAAGAAGAAGCTATCGGGCACGGTGTACTTGGAGGAAGCATGCTGAGCTCAGAGCTCCATGGCAAAAACACAGGTGAAATAGCACTAAGAGTTTTAAATGGAGAAGAACCTGATAATATAGGACTTGTAGAAGAAAACAATGCCAAAAATATATATGACTATAATATACTGGAAAAATATAATATCAATGAAAATTTATTGCCAGATGATAGTGAAATAATAAATAAACCATTTTCTTTTTATGGTCAATATAAAATTATTATCATACTAATATCCTTAGTAATAATACTTTTAACTGTTCTTGTAATTTATTTATTATTAAATATATATAAAAGAAAACAAATGGAATCAAATATGAAGATTATAAACAAAGAGCTTTTAAGCACACAAGATGAGCTTCAAATAATGGCTTACTATGATGATGTGGTCAATCTTCCCAATAGGAATATGTTTTTTAATATAATGGAAGAAAGATTTAATAATACATTTAAATCTCAGGCTTCAGGATCTATACTCTATATGGACATTGATAATTTTAAAAATATCAATGATACCTTTGGTCATGCTTTTGGAAATTTGTTTTTAAAGGCATTTGCAGAAAGGTTGAAGTCAGTAAAAAGTATCGAAAGTGAAGATAATAATATATTTAGATTAAATGGAGATGAGTATATTATTGTTCTAGAAGATAGAGATAGTAAAGAAACTGAAATTATAGCAGAAGAAATTCACAATTCTTTTAAAACACCATTTACTATATTAAATGAGGATATAAAAGTTTCTATAAGTATGGGTATTGTATTTTATCCTGAACATGGAGATACTGTTGATGAAGTATTTAAAAAAGCAGACCTTGCAATGTATAAAGTTAAAGAACTGGGTAAAAATGGATATAAAATTTATCAATCTGAAATGGAAGAGGAAGTTGCAGATAAGGTATTATTAGAAAACAACTTAAGAAATGCTCTTGATAAAGATGAGTTTATATTGCATTATCAGCCTCAAATAAATTCGAAAACTGGAGAAATTGTAGGATTTGAATCTTTAATAAGGTGGAATAGTTCTCAGTATGGGCTTATTTCTCCAGTGAAATTTATACCCTTAGCTGAAGAGACTGGTGAAATAAATAAAATAGGAGGATGGGTATTAAGAGAAGCTTGTAAGTTTGCCATAAGCGTCAGTGAAAAATACGATAAGAAGATTGAGGTTTCAGTAAATATCTCTCCGGTGCAACTTAAAAAGCCGGACTTTATTCCTATGGTTAGAAGAATATTGAAAGAAACAGGGGCAGAAAGCTGCTTACTTGGTATTGAAGTTACTGAAACAGCATTGATGGAATCATTTGAAGAAAACATAGCAAAGTTAAAACAATTAAGAGATATGGGAATTACAATATATTTAGATGATTTTGGTACTGGGTATTCTTCACTAAGCTACCTTCTAAAACTTCCTATAAATACTATAAAGATAGATAAATCATTTATAGATGATATGATGATTGAAAAAAAGGGAAGAAAAATAATAGGAGAAATAATAAACTTAGCTCACGATATAGATTTATCAGTAGTGGCAGAAGGTGTAGAAATAGAGGAACAGCTTTCTGTTTTAAAGGAATTGGGATGTGATATAATTCAAGGGTATATATACTCAAAACCTTTAGCTGAAAGAGATGCATATATATTTCTGGATGCCAATTTAAGTAAAATTTAGAAGAGGCTGGGCCAATTTTTTTGGTCTGGTCGTTTTTTTAATATATCCTGTGTAATTTAAAAGAGACTATGATATTATTATAATTAATTGAAAGAAGGTCTTCCATGGAAAGGAAACATAGAATAAAGTCAATAGACAATTTAAAAGCTGGAAAATTAATGCAAGTTCATTTAGTTGGATTTATACTTTCGATAACTGCCGGATGGATCAATGCGGTAGGAATAAATCTTTTTTTAAATGAAAGTCCTGCATTTATGTCAGGACGAGGCCTTATACTAGGTTACTCGGCATTTAAAGGAGATATAGAAACTTTTTTAAGTGTAATACTAGTTATAATATCTTTTACTTTTGGTGCCTATATATCAGCCATAATAACAAGGAAAAAAGGACTGGGATTTAGTTTGGTTTTTGTCGCAAGCTTGATATGCCTATCCGCATTTCCAATCTCTTTAAGAAATAGAATTTTTGATACAATTATGATTTCAATGGCTATGGGAAGTCAAAATGCGGCTACAAGCCTAACCCCCATAAACAGGACAACCCATCTAACGGGACCGGCGACTGATATTGGTATAAATATGGCTAAAAAGAAATGGAATATAGTTTTTTTCTGGCTTCTGAGATGGATTAGTTTTCCGCTGGGGGCTGTTATAGGTTTTAATCTGGTTGACTTATTTAACAAAGAAATAATAAGTCTCTCCTTAACACTTTTCTTACCTGCACTTATAATTTTATTAATAGCCTTTTTGCAAATTAAGTTTTTACATATTCCTTTATTAGATGAGCAGTAAGTTTAAGCAATCAGAAAGTTAATAGTAAAAAAGAGTTTAAAATAAATAAATTTTTAAAGTTATAATGGTTTGAGAATAATATATAGATAAGGATTTGATAGTTATGCAAAAACAAATATCAAAAGAGATATACAATAAACTTGACAGAGCTAAGAATATAGCATCATTGTATCCTGATAAAGCTATAGATATGTGCAGGGAAGTGTGCGAATTTGCAAATTCAGAAGATCTAAAACTAGAACTAGCATATGCTTATTTAAATATAGCATTTGCCAACAGGATAAAATCCGATACTGCAGCTATGCTTGAAAATGCATATGCAGCCCTATCAATATTTGAAATTAAAAATGATTTTATAGGTCAGGCAAGAGCTTTTAACTTAATAGGAGTATCATATTTTTATAGTTCAATGTATGATGAAGCCCTTAAGTTTTTTCTAGATGGGAAAGACCTCTTGGAGGTATACAAAGAAGACAATATATTAACCAGCATTTTGAATAACATTGGTGAGATTTATAGGGAAACTGAACTTTATGATAAAGCTATAGAATATTATGATGCGGCTATAGAAATTGCTTCGAAAAATGAGAACTTTATCAACCACGCTGTTATACTCGGCAATATTGGTGAAATTCATTTCACTGAAAATAACTTTAAAAAAGCTTTAGAAGTTTACCAGCAGAGCTACAATATGCTTTTAAAAACATCTGAAATGGTTTCTCTTGGGGATGCTGAAAATAGAATAGGAAAAGTATATTTTCAAATGAAAGAATTTGAAAATGCTGAAGAATACTATATAAAGGCTTTTAAAAGACTTAATGATTTAGATAATAAGTATTATCGGATAGATGTATTAATAAATATAGGGAAATTAAATGAAGTTAAATCAATCGGAAGAACACTGCATTTTTATGAAAGAGCTATGGGATTTGCAGAATCTATAGGCTCCAAAAAGAAGCTTTGTAATATATATGAGATTATTTCTCAATACCATGAAACTCAAGGAGACTATAAGAACTCCTTACTATATTATAAAAAATATTTTAATATAAGTGAAGAGCTTGTAAATTTAAATCTAAAAAGTAAATTAGAAATATTAAATATAGATCTTAAAAATATTAAAGATATGAATAAATTTGATAATATTAGAATACGACTAGAAAAAGAAATAGATAGGCAAAAAAATGAAATTGATAATATAAGCAAATCCAATAAGATCCTAGAAAAAAAAGCTTATGAAGATGAGTTAACAGGTGTAGCAAATAGGAGGAGTGTCAATATATATCTTGAAAGTCTTTTAAATGAGATAAGCCTTGATCAGGAAAAAGTAGTTCTTTTTATGATGGATATAGATAAATTTAAAGGTTATAACGATTATTGGGGACATGCAGAAGGTGATATTTGTTTAAAAAAAATAGCAGGATGTATAAAGGCAATTCAGCAATCTAATGGAGATATGTTTGGCAGATATGGTGGAGAAGAATTTATATATATTTCCACCTCATCTGATTATAATAAATCATTGGAACTTGGGAACTTGATTAGAAGAGAAGTTGAAAAAATAGGACTTTACTATATAGAAGAAGGTGAAAGAAAACCAACAACCATAAGTATCGGAGGAGTAATAGGAGATATAATGGAATTTACATCAATTAGAGAAATTATGGAACTTGCTGATAGGGAACTCTACAGAGCAAAAGATATGGGACGTAATATGACTATTTTAAAGGATTTAGATAAATAAGTGATAGGAAAAACAGATTTAAGACCATTAAGATCTTAAGTCTGTTTTATTTTTAACTATTATAATTTAAAATAATATTCAGTATAAAGATATATAAGTCTGTATTGGGTATATAGTTATAAATATATAAAATAAAATTTAAGGGGAAAGATTATGGAGAATGGATTATTGTTTCAAGCTTTTGAATGGTACCTATCAGATGAAGGTAATTATTATAAGGATATGATATTAAAACTAGATGAATTAAAAGATATAGGGGTAACAGCTCTTTGGCTTCCACCGGTATACAAGGCAACCGGGACCAATGATACGGGATACGGATCCTACGACCTTTATGATTTGGGAGAATTTGATCAAAAAGGATCTGTCCGAACCAAATATGGAACTAAAGATGAACTGAAGGATTTAATAGCAGAAATCCATAAAAGAGATATGAAAGTTTATGCAGATGTAGTTTTAAACCATAAGGCTGGAGCAGACCGAGCTGAAAAGTTTATGGCGGTTAAAGTGGATGAAAACGATAGAACTAAAGAGATAGAAGAAGCAAAAGAAATAGAATCCTGGACTGGATTTGATTTTCCTGGCAGGGGAGAGAAATATTCAAGTTTTAAATGGAACTTCAATCATTTCAGTGGAGTAGACTATGATAATATAACACAGAGCAGTGGGATTTATAGAATATTAGGAGAAAACAAGGGTTGGAATTTAGGAGTTTCAGATGAAAATGGAAACTTCGACTATCTTATGTTTTCTGATATAGACTTAGCTCACCTTGATGTAAAAGAAGAATTAAAAAATTGGGCTATTTGGTTTATAGATGAGCTAGAACTTGATGGCTTTAGAATGGATGCATTGAAGCATATGGATGAAGTTTTTGTTGAAGAATTTATATCTCATGTACGAGAGGTTAAAGGGGAAGACTTCTATATACTCGGAGAATATTGGGTAAATGATTTGGATACAAATAATAGTTTTCTCGATAATATAAATTATAAGGCTGATTTATTTGATGTAGCCCTTCACTTTAATCTTTATAATGCTTCAAAAATGGGAGCAGAATATGATTTAAGAAAATTATTTGACAATACAATAGTAAAAACGCATCCCCTCTTAGCTGTTACATTTGTTGATAATCATGACTCACAACCAGGTGAATCACTGGACTCATTTATAGAGCCTTGGTTTAAGGAAATTGCCTATGGAGTAATTCTTCTCCGACGTGACGGCTATCCTTGTCTATTTTATGGAGATTATTATGGTAGTGGAGGAGAGTATCCTCAAGAAGGATTTAAAGATGAAATAGATAGGATGGCTAAGCTTAGAAAAGATTTTGCCTACGGCGATCAGGATGATTATTTTGATTCTTCTTCAACTATTGGCTGGGTAAGGCAAGGAGATGAAGATCACAGCGATAAATGTGCAGTTATTATCTCTATAGGAGATATGGATACTATAAGGATGTTTGTAGGAGAGGAAGAGTCAGGGAAGATTTATACTGACTATACGGGAAACAATGAAGGGCAAGTTGAAATAGAAGAGGATGGATTTGGTGAATTTATGGTTGGACCAGGAAGTATATCTGTATGGGTGGATAGTAAAAAATAGAAGTATAAAATACAAGTATAAAAAGATTAAATCAGACTCACACCTCTGATTTAATCTTTTTTATAGATTCCCTAGAATAATCTCGACTTATTCATTAGGCTTTTAGAGGATAAGCTATTTAAGGTTTTAAAAATTGTTTATAATTTAACTAAGTGGGTAAATTTATTATAGATCAAAAAAATAGGAGGCGGGTTATATGGAAAATATACATATAATAACAGGTGGAAGCAGCGGTATAGGACTTGAATGTGCTAAAAGATTTAAAGAGGGAACTGTTCTTATAACGGGAAGAAATGTAGAAAAATTAAAAAAGGCCGAAGAAGAATTAAAAAAAGAAGGAATAAATGTAGCTTATAAATCAAGTGATGTTTCAGATATAGAGAGTGTAAGAGAATTATTTAAATACGCAAAATCTCTAGGAAATATTAAGACAGTACTAAACTCTGCAGGAGTGAGCGGAGGAGATGTAAGTTCAAAAGTTACTTTTGAAATAGACCTTCTAGGAACAGAACAACTTATAGAAGAAACATTAAAATTAGCAGAGAAAAACACCGTGCTTATACTTATCGCATCAATGATGGGTCATATTGTACCTCCAAATCCTGATTATGATAAACATTTAGAAAATCCTTCAGAAGAAGGAGCTATAGATGCATTAGTTAAAGCAGTAAATGATAAATCAGATATAGCATATAATTTCTCAAAAAGAGGAGTTCATTTATTAGTTAAAAAGCACGCTCCAGCATTTGGTGAAAAAGGAGCTAGAATAGTTTCTATCTCTCCTGGAATAATAATGACACCTATGTCTGAACAAGCGGCAGCAGACCATCCGGAACAAATGGAATTTATGAAGAAGATGACTCCGATGGCTAGAAATGGAAATCCTGATGATATAGCAAACGCAGTATGCTTTTTAGCAGATGATAATGCTTCATTTATAACAGGAACTGACCTGTTAGTAGATGGTGGATTAACAATAAAACTTCCGGAAATAGCTAAGGCTTACGCTGCAAAAGAATAATACAACAAATAAGAAATAAATAAATTTATCTATTATAGTATACTTCCAAGCTAAATAGGATTTAATTAGACCAATTATATCCTATTCCTTGGAAGTATTTTTTTATAAATAATTAATAAAGTAAAGTAAATAGAAAACTTGAGCAGATTTTTTAAAGGAAATTGTCTTATCAAGTATAAATCATCAAGAATTACTAGGAGAATAAGTTGCTATTTGATTAATTTATTAGAAAAAAGGATATACTTATATTACATAGTTGTAGACAATAAAATAAGGGGGCGTTTAAGATGAAATATACTTATGAATATTTTAAAAAGAGTGCAGACTACATATTAGAGAAGCTAGATTTCAAGCCTGAAATAGCAATAGTTTTAGGCTCATGCCTGGGTAGACTTGCAGATGAAATAGAAAACAAAATAGTTATAGATTATAAAGATATACCAGGGTTTTTAACCACGACAGTAGACTCTCATGCAGGCAAGCTTATACTTGGAGAATTGAGCGGTAAAAAAGTTGTTTGCATGTCTGGAAGATTTCATTATTATGAAGGCTATGAGTTTGAACAGCTAGTAATTCCTATAAGAGTTTTCAAACTACTGGGTGTCAAAAGTGTTATACTTACAAATGCAGCAGGAGGTGTTAATCAAGAGTACAAACCAGGTGATATAATGATAATTAGAGATCATATAAAACAGATGGGATCAAGTCCCCTAAGGGGAGAAAATATTGAAGAATTTGGTCCTAGGTTTTTCGATATGTCAGATGCCTATACTGAGGAACATAGAAAACTAGCTAAAAGAGTAGGCAGAATTTTATCTATGGAATTAAAAGAAGGTGTATACTATTATACTATGGGACCTCAGTTTGAAACTCCCGCTGAGATCAAGATGATAAGAACCTTAGGCGGAGATGCAGTAGGAATGTCTACAGTTACAGAAACAATAACAGCTGCTCACTGCGAAATGAAAGTACTTGGCCTTACCCTTATTACAAATATGGGAGCTGGTGTATTAGATCAGAAACTTACCATAGATGAAGTAGATGAAACTGCAGATATATCATCAGAAAAATTTAAAAAACTGCTTAGAGAAATTTTAAAAAGAATGTAAACCTAAAGTTGAATTATAATACAATCTGAAAACCTAGCAAAGCTAGTAATACAAACGGAGGATTAGAATGAAAAGAGAAGATTTAGACTTAGCTTTTATGCTAAGGTATGAAAATGTCGCTTGGTATGAAGATGGAGAGGTTAAAATATTAGACAGAAGGGTCTATCCAACTAAGATAGAATTTGTAAGCTGCCTCTCACACATCCAAGTGGCTCAGGCAATAGCGGATATGGTAACTCAAAGTGCAGGACCCTATACTGCAGCTAGCATGGGTATGGCCCTTGCTGGATATGAATCTAGAAACATGCCCAAAGACAAGATGATACAATTTTTAAAAAAGGCGGCTTATACGCTATCGCATTCAAGACCTACTACAAAAAATAGAATGATTCAAATAACAGATGGATGCTTAGCAGTTGCTAAGACTGCTATACTAAGTGGGAAGAGAGTGGATGAGAGTATATTTTATTATACTATAGATTCTCTTAACAGAAGATATAGTGCTATGGAAAAAGTTGGAAAAAATCTTGTAAGTATGTTTCCAAGTAAAGGCTCTATTATGACTCAATGTTTTGGAGAAACCATAGTTGGGATGATGCTTAGAGTAGCAAAAGAAGAAAACAAAGATATAAAACTTTTCATCCCCGAAACTAGACCCTATCTTCAAGGAGCACGCTTAACAGCAAGCGTAGCCTATGATCAAGGTTTTGATACAACAGTTATAACTGATAATATGCCTGCTTTTATAATGAAGAATAAGGGCATAGATCTTCTTACTTCCGCAGCAGACGTAATTTGTCTAGATGGAAATATTACAAATAAAATTGGTACCTATCAGCTGGCAATTAGTGCTAAATACCATGAAATACCTTATTTTGTAACAGGTATACCAGATCGGGATAATCCAACACTTGATACTGTTAAAATAGAAGAGCGTGATCCAAGAGAAGTTTTAGAAATCAGAGGAGTTAAAAATACATTGGAGGGAGTCAAAGGATACTATCCGTCTTTTGATATAACACCGCCCCACTTAATAAGCGGAGTTGTTACAGACAAGGCAATCTACTCTCCCTATGATATTAAAAAATATTTTGAAAGTAAGTCAGAAAAATTTTATTAAAGACAAAGCAAGATAATATGCATAAAAGGAAAGTGAATGTAGATGAAAATGATAAAAGAAAGAGAATTAGTTGTAGCTTATGGAAAAAAACTTATAAAAAGTGGACTTACAACAGGCTCTGGAGGAAATATCAGTATTTTAAACAGAGAGCTTGGACTAGTTGCAATTAGCCCGAGCGGTAAGGATTATTTTGAAACAGAGATAAAAGACATAGTAATATTAGATTTAGAAGGCAGGTTAGTTGAGGGTGATCTTAAGCCTTCAAGTGAGAAGGATATGCATCTTGTTTTTTATAAGCACAGAGAAGATGCAAATGCTATAGTACACACTCACTCTAAATTTGCAACAGCCATCGCCTCTATGGGATGGGACTTAGAACCAGTACATTATCTTATAGGTCTTGCAGGTAGAGATGTAAAGTGTGCAGACTACGCAGTATACGGATCAGAAGAACTTGCACAAAATGCACTAAAGGCTATTAAAAACAGAAAAGCTGTCCTGCTTGCAAATCATGGATTGATAGCACTGGGAGAAGGTATAGAAGATGCCTTTTCAATTGCAGAACATTTAGAGTTTGTTTCCGAAATATATTACCTCACTAAGACTCTGGGCCAGCCTAATATACTCTCTGAAAAAGATATGGATGATGTTATGAAAAAATTTAACACCTATAAATATAAGTAGCTGACAATTTTACCCTAGAATTGGAAATAGAGAAACTATACTCAATATCTTATTTGCTATATAACTTTATCATCTCCTATGATATAATTAGCAATAGATAAAAATATGTTTTATAGAAAATGGGGGGCTGTAAATGATAAAATTAATGGCTGACTCTACTTGTGATTTATCCCAGGAAATAATCGATAAATACAATATAGGAATAGCACCGCTAAATATAATAATAGGTGATAAAAGTTACAGAGATAAAATAGATATAACTTCAGATGAATTTTATGAAATGCTATCAAAACTTGATACATTACCGACTACATCTATGCCAAGCCCAGAAGAATATTTAAAAATAATAGATCAGGCTATAAAAGATGGCTATCATGAAATACTTTGCATATGCATGTCAAGCGGAACTAGCGGATCTTATCAGTCGGCGGTAATAGCACAGGATATTTTCTTTGATAGGAATCCAGATTCTAAAATAAAAATACATGTAGTAGATTCGCTTTCTATGAGCCATGGCAGCGGATGGCTGATTATGAAAAGTGCACAGCTTATAGAAGAAGGGTATAGTTTTCAAAGAGTAGTAGATTTTAATGAAACTTATAAAAAGCGTGTAAAACATCTCTTATGTGTTGATGATTTAGACAATCTAATTAAAAGTGGAAGACTTTCAAATGCTAGTGCTTTTATAGGCAAGCTCCTAAGGGTAAAACCTATAATGACTATGAAAAAAGGTAAAGGTGCTATAGTTGCTAAAGAGCGAGGAAGGAATAGAGTATTAAAGTACTATATAGACCAGTTTAAAGAAAGAGTAGATCTTGATGTTACAGACTTTATAATAGTAGGCTATACTTCTGTTATAGATATGGCACATAACCTGGTTGATAAATTAAAGGAAGAAACAAACTTTAAAGATAAAATCTATATAATGCAAATGGGAGCAGCTGTAGGAACCCATGTAGGACTCGGCGGACTTTCAATGTTTTTTGTAGAAAAAAGAAATATAAAAGATGGATTAGTTAAAAATGAGTTAAAGAATTTATTAGACAAAAAAGACGAATTAATAGAAAAGCTCAAAGGTTAATTAGAAAAAAACTTAATAAGAGGCAATGCCTCTTATTTTTTTGCCCATCTGCTGGTATAATATAAGTAGAGAAGGAAGTGTATAAATTGAAAAGAGTAATCATTGCAGAAAAACCTTCTGTTGCTAAAAACATAGCCGATGCACTTGATATAAAAGTTAAAAGAGATGGATATTTTGAAGGAGATAACTATATAATAACTTGGGCTTTTGGACATTTATTGCAGCTCTTTGATGCTAAGGACTATGATGAAACTATGAGAAGCTGGAGATTAGATAGATTTCCATTTATTCCAGAAGAATTCAAATATAAGGTTAAAGCAGATAATAAAAACCGTAAAGAAATAGATAGAGGTGCTCAGAAGCAATTAAATACTATAAAAACTTTAATTGACAGAGAAGATGTAGAATCAATTATATCTGCAACGGACTTTGATAGAGAAGGACAGGTCATTGGAGATGAGTTGTTTATATATTTCAATGAAAAAAAACCAATCTACAGAATGCTTCTAAATGAGTGGACAGAAGATGAAGTAAAAAAAGGATTGGAAAACTTAAAACCTAATAGCGAAATGAAAACACTTCAAGATGCAGGCATCGGGAGACAGTGGGCAGATTGGATTATAGGTATAAATCTAACTTCTGTAGCAACTCTTAGGTACAATCTTAATGATAAGAAAATTTTAAATATAGGAAGAGTACTCCTTCCGACACTTAAGATAATCTATGACCGTGACAAGGAGATAGAGGAATTTATTCCTTCTACCTACTATAAGCTAACAGCTAACTTTAAAACCAAGGATAATATAGAGTTTGAAGGAATTTATTATGAAAAAGAAGATGAAAAGTTTGATGATAAAGGCCCACTTCAAAAAATAGCAGAGCTTTTAAAAGATGAGCATGCTATTATAGTAGAAAAACAAGTTGATAAAAGAAAAGATTATGCCCCACTTCTTTTCAATCTAACAAATCTGCAGGGACATATAACTAGTAAGTTTAAAGGATGGACATCTGACAAAGTTTTAAAAATAGCCCAGTCACTTTATGAAAAAAAGTTTATAACCTATCCCAGAACGGGAAGTGTCGCTTTGGAAGAGAGTTTAAAAGAAAAAACAGAGAAAGTTTTAAATCTGCTTAAAAAAGGACTAGCATATGAAAATCAGATAAAGTTTTCAACTAGCAAAAGAATATTTGATAATAAAAAAGTTGAAGGACATAGTGCCATAGTTCCAACCTACATGCGAGCTAATAAATTAACTCTTGATGAGAAAATAGTATATGAAGCAGTAAGGGATAGATTTATAATGCAGTTTTTGCCAGCTTCGGAGTATGATGAGACAAAACTTGTTTCTAAAGCTAACAATTCTGATATAAAGGGTGAATTTATCTCAAGGGGAAAAGTTCAAACTGTTATAGGTTGGAGAATTGTTGAAAATATAGAAACTAAAGATACCATACTGCCTATGGTTAAAGAGAGAGACAGTTTGGATATAGTAGAGAGTACTATAAACACAGTAACTAAAAGGCCTCCTAAAAAACATATTGAGAAGAGTCTATTAAGGATCATGGAAACTTGCGGAAAGAGTTTTAAGGAAGATGAAGAAGATACAGAAGAAATGATGGAATCGATATTAAGTGGATTTTCTATAGGAACTCCAGCAACAAGGGCTGAAACTATTAAAAAGTTAAAAGATGTTGGATATATAGAAGCTAGAGGTAAGAGCTTAACCTGCACTGAACTTGGAAAGACAATAGTAGAAATATTTCCGTCCAAAGAATTATTGGACCTTGAATATACCGGCAGACTTGAAAAAACATTGTTGGATATAGAAAAAGATAAATTTAAAAAAGAAGATTTCCTAGATATGATAAAAGAATTTACAGTAAATGCAGTAAATCTGATAAAAAATGATATGTCTATGATTAGCACTTTTGAAATCTCACTAGAAGAAGGAGAAGTCAGCATAGGAAAATGTCCTGCTTGTGGAAATGATGTAATAGAAACTGAGAGAAACTTTGGATGTATAAATTGGAAAAATGGGTGCAAGTTTACTGTTTGGAAAGATGATAAATATCTTCAATCTTATGGTAAAACAGTAACTAGAGAAATGGCAGAGCTACTACTTAAAAATGGGAAGTTTGGATTTAGAAACTTAAAAAGCAAAAAAGGCAAGGTGTTTTCTGCATACTTTAAATATACTTTCAATGAAAAAACTGGATATTACAATTGGGAATTAGAATTTATATAAATTTAGAATTAATATTTAATGGGTATATATTAAACTGCTTTAAAAATATATTTTGAGGTGATAATATGTATATAGATAAAAGCATCAGAGAATATATAAATGTAGTTCAAAGCGGAGATCCAACCCCAGGAGGAGGAAGTGTATGCTCTTTGGTTACTAGCCTTGGAGGTGCTCTTACTCTTATGACATCGAATTTTAGTATAGACAAACCATATTTTAAAGAGCTAAAACCTGAAATTCAGGAAGAAATAAAGAAAAATCATGATGAAATAAAAAAAGCTATAGAGCGGATAAATGAACTTATAGATGAAGATGCAAGAGGATTTGCAAGTGTTATAAATGCATATAATGAAAAAGATGAATCTGAAGACCCGCACGATCGTGACCAGAGAATACAAGAGAGCTACAGAAAAGCCTTGCTTACTCCCTTAAACTGCAGCAGAGAGTGCTTGAAAATGTTAAAACTTCAGGAAAGTTTTGTAGATTACGGAAATAAGGACACTATAACGGATGTAGGTGTAGGAGTTATATTGGTTTATGCAGCTCTTGAAGGTTCCCTTATAAGTGTTAAGATAAACCTAAACTATATAGAAGATAGAGGCTATACTGAGAAAATTGAAGAAGAAATAAAACAAATATACAAAGAATCAAGTAAAATAAAAAGAAAGCTTACAGAAAAAGTAGATAAAAAATTAGAAGGAAATTGATAGATTAAATTTAAGGTTAGAACTGGAAAATTTTTAAAAAGATCTATGAAATTCTGCTAAAATCCTATGCTATATTTTTACAAAGTTATATTTATAATGGTTGTCATTTCACAGAAGGTATTGAAAAACATAAATAAAGGTATAGGAGGTTTTTCTTTGTATATAGTATCAAGATTATTTAATCCAGAAATATTTCAAGGCAAATATAAAAATAAGAACTATTTTGAAGGATGGTATTATAAACTTGTAGATAGGGATGAACAGAATTCTTTTGCATTTATTCCAGGTATTGCATATGATAAAGAAGGAAAGGGGCATTCCTTTATACAAATAATTGACTCCTTGGAATATAAGACAGAGTACTTTAAGTTTCCTGTAGCTGACTTTAAATATTCAAAGAGCTACTTAGATGTAAATATAAATAAAAATCATTTTACAAAAGAAGGAATTGAAATTTATTTAGGAGATAAGGACTATCCAGTTGAAGGAAAGCTAAAGTTTTATGATATAGACCCATTTCCCAAAAAGATAAGCAGGCCAGGAATTATGGGACCTTTTTCCTTTGTTCCTTTCATGGAATGCTACCATGGAGTTGTAAACATTCATCAAAGAATAGAAGGAAAACTCATGATAAACAATAAAGAAGTAGACTTTACTAATGGATATGGATATATAGAGAAAGATTGGGGAAGATCATTTCCAAAATGGTGGGTCTGGATGCAGTGCAATCACTTTCAAGAAAAAAATGTCTCTTTAATGTTTTCTATAGCTAAGATTCCTTGGCTTAAAAATCACTTTACAGGGTTTTTATCTTTTCTTAAAATCAAAGATAAAATATATTTGTTTGCAACCTATACTGGAGCTAAGATAAAACACTTGGAATACAATGATGGTAAGATAGATATACTCGTAGAGGATAGAAAATACTCACTCGCTATCACAGGAGAATATAAGGAAAGTGGTATACTAAGAGCTCCTAAAAATGGACTTATGGAAAGAAAAATTGCAGAAAGTATATCTTCAAATATAGAAGTAGTTTTAAAGAAGCATGACGGTACTGTTATACTAGAGGACTATGGAGAAAATGCAGGACTGGAAGTTGTAGGCAAGCATCTATAAATTAAAAAAGAATAAAAGGTAACTCCAAGGAGTTGCCTTTTTTAGAGATAAAGTAGGGGTGTAGGATTATTGATTGATAAGCAAGTGATAAATGAAAAAATAATGAAAGCGTTGCAATCTGTAGCTAATTTTAAAGAAGAACTTTTAGATGTAATTGAAGTTTCTAATATTAAAACCAGTAAAATAGTTCAAAATAAAAAGAATGAAAAAAATATTCATCAAACGCAAGCAAAAGATCCTATTCGAAGCTCACATAGTTCTAAATCAGGTTGGATAAGAAGACTTATAATTCCCTATGAAAGAAGTGTAATGGGAGTATATCAAGTTAAAAAAGAAACTGTAAAAATGTTTGAAGAATTATGTGACTTTATAGACAATGAATTAAGAGCAAAGCACACCAGTTTAAATAAAAAAATAATAGAAGTAGCAAAAAAACAAGGATATTATAATAATATCCTTTATACAATTTATTGTATAGCAGAGAGTCATGTAACCAGAAGATACAGCGGAGATTTTGATTATTATAATTCTGACTTTTCCTATGATATATTGCAGTCACACCTAGGACAAGATTTAAAATACAAGGTCTTTGATAGGGCTAAACAACTTGAAGGAACCATATCTCATCCTAATATAGAGACATTAGAGTACTTTAAATTAACACAAAATGGCTTGGCAGTAAAATGGTGGGATGATGATGGTGAGCTTAGAAAAGAAATAAACTTTTCTAAGCAGGAGCTAAATGTTTTAGATGCAACTCTTTCAAGACGAACTAAGGTATGGGGTGCATATAGTGTTAAAAAGGAAATAATAGAACTTTACCTAAAGATGTGGTCTCTTATATTTCAAGAAATTGAAGCAGATATAGGATGGGATAAACATAAAAAGAGAATACTTGAAAAACTGAAAAAAGGAAACTATAAATTCCTTTTAGACTATGAAAACAGTGGTTTTTTAAGCGCCTTATTAAAAATATCGGAAAATACAGTCAGACAGATTATTCCCAACATGCAGGTTTTAAATGTCAAAGACCAAGATAAAATTATTCAAGATTATCTGCCAATCAGTCTTATCGAGAAAATAAACAAGGAGATAGATTTTTATAAAAGAACTATTTCTAATGATAGACTAAAGAATGTTATTGACAGTATGATAGAAATAGATTCTAACGACTGGAAGCTCAAAGTTTCTCGAGTATTAGTAGAAAAAGAAGATCAACTAAATAGGCTGATAGATTATAGAAAAGACAATAACTTTACAAAGATAGCAAATAAGCTTATAGATTACAGCGATGACGATGATTTAAAAATACTTGCTCTTTATGGAATTGAAAAAGAGGAAGGCTTAAATAAAAAAAATAATAAACTTTTAGGAAAACTTATCTATCCTAGTAATATCTCAGCCTATAATAAAATCTTAAAATCTAAGGAAGAAATATCTTTAGAGCTTTTAGGCAAGTTAATCATTTTAAAAGAACCTATAAGAAGAACCATAGATCTGGATATGGATAAAGTAAGTAGCTCTAAAGAAGAACTTGGAAAAACTATAGATATAATTAATTCCTATATAGGAGATGAAGAACCCGAAGAAAAACTTGAAATTGAAGAAGATTCTTCTAAAAGAGCTAGAGAAGATATAGCTCTTCCTCCTATAAGTGATAAAAATAAGTTAGAAGAGGAAATTGGAGTCAATAAAAATCTCCAATCAATTGAATCAGATCATAAAAGCTATGATCGAAATAATAGATCTGTAGGATTAAAATATAGAGATTTTCTAAAACTACTCCTTAATAGTGAATCTATAGATTTGAAAACTGGAAAAAAAATAGCTATGCAGAAGAAAACTTTGTTAAATGTATTTATAAAAGATGTGAATCAGGAATTGTATGAATATGTGGGAGATCAGACGGTGGTAATAGAAGAGGACGCTATAATAATAGATGAATTTTACACAGACATAGTAAGGGAGCTGGTAGCAAGTGAAGAGTAGAGTTAACCCAAAAGAGGCCGATGCTATTATAAAGGCTTTAGAAGCAGGAATAGTGCCTAGGAGAGGTATACAGCATCTACTTGTAGGAAGAAACGAAGAAGTTCAAGAAGTTATATCGATTTTAGATTATATTATAGAAGGTGGAAGCGATATAAGGTTTTGGACGGGAGATTTTGGAAGCGGAAAAAGCTTTATGCTCAGAACTATAGAATCAATGGCTATAGGAAAGAACTTTGTTGTTTCAACTATAGACCTAACTCCAACTAGAAGATTTTATGCTACTGATGGAAAGGCAAGAGCGCTATACAGTGAAATTATAGATAATATAGTAGTTCAAACTTCTCAAGTAGGCAATGCAATAAATAGTATCCTAGAAGAATGGATAAATTCAATTATGATGGATATATGCCAAAGAGATAATATCGATATGCAAGAGTTGATGAATCTTAAAAACAGAGAAATTGTGGAAGCCGAAATAGTGAATATTACAAGTTCTTTTTCTTCAGTAGGTCTATCCTATGAGCTAGGACAGGCTATTGCAAAGTATTATGAAGGTATAATCAGAGACAATAATGTGCTCAAGCTAAAAGCTTTGAGATGGATTAGGGGTGACATGGACACTAAAACAGAAGCTAAGAGAGAGCTAGGTATTGAAAAGATAATAAGTGATGATAACTGGTATGATGCTATTAAGACATTGGCAGAACTTTTTTCTGATATAGGCTATTCAGGTTTTGTAGTTAATTTTGATGAGGCTGTTAATCTCTATAAACTTCCCATGTCAAGAACCAGGGAGAGAAATTATGAAAGAATACTAAATATATTTAATGAATGCAAGTCCAATACAGCAAGAGGATTGTTTATAAATTTTGGAACAACCAGAAAAACGGTGTTTGACGAAAATCGAGGAATGTCAAGCTATGGTGCCTTAAAAGGAAGACTCGGATCTGAAGATGTTATGAGCTCAACACTTCTAAACACAAATAGAACAGTGCTTCCTCTAAAACCTTTAAGTCCAGAGGAAATCTATACACTTCTTGAAAACTTAAATAATATATATAATATTCACTATAAAAATACAATAGAACTTTCAACTGATAATATAAGAATGTACATGGAAGAACAATTAAATCGTCCGGGAGCAAATGAATTTTTAACTCCAAGAGCTGTTATTAAGGATTTTTTAGAAATACTAGATCTTGTAAGACAAAATCCAATAGAGAAAGTAGAAGATATAATATTTATGAAGTTTGGAAAAACTAGTAAACCAGTGGGCAAAGATGAAGCTGATAAAGATGATGAAATAGAGGTATTATAATGAATAGTTTTGACCTTTTGCAAAGAGACATAAGAAAATATATTTATGATGAAGGCTGGGATGCCCTAAGAGGTATACAGGAAGTTTCCATCAAGCAAGTAGCCAATACTGACCACAATTTAATCCTGGCAGCTCCAACAGCTTCTGGTAAAACAGAAGCTGCATTTTTACCTGCTATAAATTCTATAGAAGATTGGAGTTTGGGACTTAAAATAGTATATGTTTCTCCCCTGATAGCCCTTATAAATGATCAGTTTGATAGAATCTTAAAGCTGTGTAACTATATAGATGTTCCAGTAACTAGCTGGCATGGAGAAGCTTCTAGGAGTAAAAAAGATAAGTTATTAAAAGATCCAAGAGGTATTCTCTTAATCACTCCAGAATCTATAGAAGCCATGTTATCTTTAAGACCCGGTGAAGCTCAAGGATTATTTAAAGGAGTAGAGTGGATAATAGTAGATGAAATCCATGGATTTCTTGAAAATAATAGAGGACTTCAGCTAAAGTCTCTCTTGGAGAGATCGAAAGTCTACATGGAAAAAGATCCTAGATTTATCGGTATGTCGGCTACTTTAAATAGAGAAGACTATAGGGAAATAAAGAAGTTTTTTATAAGTGATAGGCAAACAGATGTCTTACTAGATAGCAGTAAAAACCCTTTAGTTACTACAAAAAAATATTATCCTGCTAATATAAAAAAAGAGTCAATAGAAGCCTTAGAAGAAATTTACCACTACTCCCAAAGAGAATCTATGCTTGTTTTTCCTAACTCAAGAGGGGAAGTAGAAAGATTGGCAGTAAGTCTTTCAAAAATAGGAAAGGAAAAAGGATCCCACACAAGGTTTTTTTCACACCACTCGTCTGTAAGCAAAGATATGAGGCTTACTGCAGAGAAGTTCGCTAAAAATAGCAGAGGAGAACTTTTTACAATCTGCTGTACTTCAACTCTGGAACTTGGCATAGACATAGGAACGGTAGACAGCATTGTTCAATATAACGCACCGCATTCAGTTGCAAGTCTGGGACAAAGACTTGGAAGAGGCGGAAGAAGTCAGAGGGAAAACATCCTTCACTTTATAAGCACTGACCCTTGGTCGCTTCTTCAGGGCCTGGCAGCCATATCCCTTTATGAAGAAGGACTTATAGACCGATTCAATCCTATAGTAAAAGCCTATGATGTTTTAGCTCATCAAATAATATCAATCTTGTTGGAAAAATCTGGCTTGTCGATAGATGAATTTAAAAATCTCAATAATACTTTAGAATCTTTTAACGATATAAATGACGAAGACTACTTAAAGCTAATAGTTCATTTGATGGAAAAAGAATATGTAGAGATTTTAGAAGAAGAAGTTATAACAGGACTTGAAACAGAAAAGCTTTTAAAGGGAAGTGATTTTTTCATTCACTTTGAAAGTCAAGATAACTTTGCAGTTTACAGTGACCAGAAAAAAATAGGTGAAGTTCCTCTTTCGCCAACCGTTCAAACAGGAGTTAATATCTACCTCTCAGCTCAAATCTGGAAAATAAAAGAAATAGATTTAACTTCAAAGAAGATATATGTAAGCAGAGCTACTGATGGCAACTCTCCAATGTTTTTAGGAAGTGGAGGAGATATAACCGGAGAGATAAGAAATAGGATGGAATCCATATTAGTAGATCAAACATTTTGGCAGGATTATGATGGAGATATAAATGAAGTTCTCCTTGCACTATCCAATGAAAATTTAAGATCTAAAGGTTTAAGATGGGTAGAAAAAGATGAAGAAATTGGACTTAGAACTTTCCAAGGAAGCAGAGTAAACAGAACCCTTCAGCTACTTCTAAATCTTTTAGATCCAAATATCAAGTATAAGCTTGAGGATAAAGAAAGTTTGATTCTTGGCCCTAATATAAAAACTGATATAAATAAAATTATAGAAAGAAATATAACAGCAGCGCAGGTATTTAAATATTTAAAAGAAAACAAGCCACTAATAGAAGTTTATTTATCAAGCAATAAATATAGAAACCTGTTACCAGAGGATTTAAAGATTCAATATATTATAAACAATAAATTAGATTTAAAAGGCAGCCGAGAATATCTATTAAAAAACATATAATATATAAGAAGAAATTTCAATGAAAGATTTTATTGTAATAGGAATAATTCTCTTAAATGTAGAGAAGTATTTATAATGCTAGAAAAAAGAAGAAAGCTGGAAAATCTGATTGCGGATGTTGCCTTTAGGCAATAGAATTTCCAGCAAATAGTCAGAGCAATTAATACAATAGTTGGAAATTTAAGAAAATAGTCGTATAATAGAGTAGAGACAAGTAATTGAAGATAAATAAGTTAACTAATTAGGATATATACAACAATTAATTTATTTTTAAAACTGACCATATAATTAAATTAAGACTAATTTATCTATATGGCCAAGGTTCTATTTAAAATATAAGAAATAGATTAAAATATAAAATTAAAGGAGGGGAAACAATGGCTGAAGATAAAAAGTTTGCAGTCTTAATTGATGCAGACAATGTATCTGCAAAATATATAAAATATATAATGGATGAGATATCAAACTATGGTGTCGCTACATATAAGAGGATTTATGGAGATTGGACCAAACCGAATGCAGGAGCCTGGAAAGAAATCTTGCTTGAAAACTCAATTACACCAGTCCAGCAGTATGGTTATACTGTTGGTAAAAATGCTACTGACTCGGCGATGATAATAGATGCGATGGATATACTTTATTCAGAACATGTAGATGGTTTTTGTATAGTATCAAGTGACAGTGACTTTACAAAGCTTGCATCAAGACTTAGAGAATCAGGAATGTTAATTGTAGGTATGGGTGAGAAGAAAACACCTAAGCCCTTTATAGCTGCTTGTAATCAGTTTAAGTACCTTGACGTACTTGCTGCCAGTGGCGAGAATACTCAAGAGATAAGGCATAATAAAAAGACGGATTCGAGTAATAATCCATCAAAAACAAAGAAGAGTGAAGAAGCTGATGAAGAAAAAGGAATGACAGATATAAATGTCATAAAGGCATCTATAATAAAGATGATAAATGAATCAGACTCAGAAACTCAAAGTATAAGCATGGCAGAACTTGGTAACCGACTTGCTAAAAGGTATCCGGACTTTGATGTTAGAAACTATGGGGATACTAAACTGTCTAAATTTTTAAAGAAAATGGATTTTATTAAAATAGAATCAGATAAAAATGAAGGAACATCTATATGGGTATCTTTAAAAAGTGATGAAGAAGTAGAAAAAGCAAAGAAACCATTGATAGTTAGCAAAAAAGGCAAAAAACATTATAAAAGAAAATAGATTAGTCTATTTTGAAAAAAACAAGAAAAATGCTCCTAAAGATAATATATTTATAGAAACAGAAGGTGTAACGATTCATACTATCGTAAACAATGGTGATCAGGGAAATATGGAAAAGATTTGATAATAGTAGAAGAATATAAGGAAATAGCAGTGGAAGAAATATTGAAGTTTTAAAGTCGACTATAAAACGAACTATAAATTGTGTGCTCAATATAGAATGAAAATGATATTTATTTTAAAAATCAAACACATTTAAAACCCAAGTAATCTATTAGTACAGAGCTTTATATTACCTAGGGCACTTTAATAAATATATAAATTCTAAAAAACAATATACTATTATAATTAGGGTATATATTTAAAGAGGTGGCAGAGATGGAAAAAAGAAAGATAATTGGATTTATTATAATAATTTTTGGAATCTTAATTGTTGCTTATCCCATAAGCCTTAGGATGCAAGCCAATAAAGATCAAAAGAAATTAAGAGGAGAATTTGAAGAGACAAAGAAAATTGTGAGTGAAGAGATAAAAGAAGAAAATAAAGACCTAGAAAATAAAGACCTAGAAAATAAAGACTTAGAACAAAAGGATAAAAAAGAAGAAATAAGGATAAGCTATGATGCTTGGCCGGAAACCCTTATGAGAATTCCTAAGATAGATGTTGAAGCAGTTGTAGTTGAAATGGAAGCAAGTGATATTGATGTATTTGCTGCCAATGCAAACTATCCGCCAGCTCACTATAGAAATACAGATTTTCCTGGCGGGAAAAGCAATGTCGCTATAGCGGCTCACAGAACCGGACCTGCAGATTACTTCAGACATTTAGATAGATTGGAAGAAGGCGATTATATAACACTTGAAACAACCAAGAGTTTTCATGAGTATATTGTAGAAAGGGTATTTATAGTAGATCCGACGGATAATTCGGTTATAAAGGGAACAGACTATGGAGCTTTAACTCTTACAAGCTGTGAGAGAGAAGATGGTATTAGTAATAAAAAGAGAATAATAGTTAGAGCTAGACTAAAGGATGAAGACCTGGATAAGAAAAATAAATAAAACAAACAAATCAAATCAAAGAAATACACTCATAAAGTTTTATTTCAAATTTTATGAGTGTATTTCTTTGTCTAAATAATGACAAAATATTATTATAGATTAATGTATGATATTATATAGTTTAAAGAATAATTATAAAGATAGGATTAGGGGTATAAATTAGATGCTTATAAAAAATAAAGGAGGAAACAATGGATAATAAAAAAGAAATGGTTGAAATATGGGGAGATGTAGTTGAAATAAAATCTCTTATAATAGCTATTATTATATCTATAGTATCCACTATGGGACTTTTTTCATTGGCTCCAAGTGGTGATAGAACCAAGCAACTTTTTTTTGGACTTTTGGGAGCAGTTATAGGATTTTTAATTTCAGCTATAATTATCAAACCAAAGAGAGTCGTTATAGAAGAAAAAGATATAGAAGAAAAAGATATAGTAGAGAAATAATGAGTAAGACAGAAATAATGAATAAGTAAAGATATAAAAAATAGATAAACAAATATTATAAGATAAGAGTAATAATAAAGATAAGAATTATAAAAAGAAAATTAACAAAAAATCTAACTTCAATAGATAAATCTATATAAACAAGAAGTAAAATTAATTAAAAGATATACAAAAATATATAATTAATCAAGGAGAACAATTTTATGACGAGTATGATAGTAGTACAGATGATTTTAATGGCCTTATTAGCCGTTTGTATATATACATTTATAGGCTTTATTCCAGGCACGGATGAGACGTCCGTTCTTATGCCCATTACTCTAGCGGTTATCTTAGCTGGAACAGCTCCCATAGTTGTCCTTAGCTTTTTTATAGCAGCTATTGTTACACTAAACTTGGTTAACGCTATACCAACAGCTTTGGTTGGCCTGCCAGGAGGAGTTATGTCAAGTCCTATGATGGAGCATTCACTATTTTTAAAGAGCAAGGGAATGTCAGCTCTTGTTATAAAGAAGATGGCGGTTGGATCTTTAATAGGTACTGTAATTTCTATTCCAATTTCTTTGATGCTGGCAGAACTCTTAACCCCATTTGGTATGAAACTCAAGGTCATAGCTCCCTTATTGTTTTTTATAGGAGCAATCTTTCTATCATTAATTGGAAAGAATAAAGTACTTTCACTATTTTCTATAGTTCCTATGGCGATTTTATTTATGGGACTGAGACATCTATATTGGGGGATTGGTGTAGTGCCTAAAGGAACCAATATAACTACTTCGTTTTTCCTAGGTATTACAATAGGGCCTTTGATAGTCAGTCTATTTAATCTTTTAAATAAAGAAAAGAGAAAGGAAGTTTCTACCGATTATAAAAAAGAAATAGTTATACCAAGCAATAGCAAGGAAAGTAGAACTTTAAATCCTTTTAAGATTCTTTCAAAACAAGAGATGAAGAGTTCTGCTATAGGAGCCCTAGCTGCAAACTTTCTATTTATTCTAAGTCCGGTGGGTCTTACAATATTGCTAGGAGAGTCTTTGTCAAACAGGATAAAGGAGCCTATAGAAAGAGCCACAACAGCTATTACAACTATGAGCTCTTTAGCTCAAGCGACATATTTATCGGGAATTATAATTCCGCTTATGGCAATAGGAATTCCTCTTTCTCCGACCGCAACTGGTCCTGGAGGAGCACTTTTTTTAGCGCCACCAGTATTTTCTCTAGAGAGTAACATTCATCATTTATTGAGTCGAGGAGAGTTTGTAGCAGCAATTCTTATAG
>NZ_JARIEF010000083.1 GCF_029266915.1 Tissierella sp.
TCATTTGTAAACTCTATCATTTCTTCTTTTAGAAGTTTACCTACTGCTCTTTTAAATCCTGATTTGGTCATTGCTAGTTCAGCTTTTATTTTATCTGGTGAGCTTTTATCGTTTAGATTAAGCTGACCTTTATTTTGTTTTAATTTTTTTACTATTGTTTTAGCATCTGTATCCATTTGGATATAACTTCTGTCTCTTAGGGACAGGTCTAGTTTACCGTCTTCTAGTACTCTGCTTACTCTTACTTCTATGCTTCCGCCTACTTCATAGATGCCAAGTAGCTCTTTTTTAGGTATTAAACCATCGTATTTATCTTCTACAGCAACAAATGCTCCTATATCTTTATTGATAGAGTAGATTGTTCCTTCTACTAGATCATTTTCCTTATATGGAGGGTCACTTTGAAGCATGTCTTTGATCAGCATTGTAGCTGATAGTCTGTTTGACTTGTCTATATACATGCCCACTAGATATGTTTTTCCTTTTTCTACTGATCCTGTTGTTTCAGCAAATGGAAGAAAGAGGTCTCTCTCTAGTCCAAAATCTAGGAAGGATCCTATTTTTGTAGTTGATACTACAGTTAGATGAGCTAGTTTTCCTACTTCTATCTTAGGAAGTTTTGTAGTTGATATTAGTCTATCTTTTGAATCATTATAGATAAACACATCTATTCTTTCTCCTTCTTTAGCACCTTCTGGTATCTGACTCTTTGGAAGTAAGATATCTTCATCTATTTCATCTTCTGTGTTTAGATAAGCTCCGACTGTTGTAAATCTTTTTATAATTAAGTTTTGTATTGATCCTAATTCTATCATTTTTCCACCTTCTCTTTTTATATTTATACTTTATTTTAACACAAATGTGTTATTTAATCATCTTATAATTTTAGTTTTGAAAGAGCATCTGCAAGAGATGTATTGAGTGGCTCTTCTTGTTTATCCTGTTTGTTTAAGAATTTATTTACTTCACCCTTACTTAGTCTGTTTTGCTGCTGTTTTTTCCTCTTATTAAAGCTGGACATCTTTTCTCTGTGCCCACATTTACAGGTAAACATCTGAGCGTCTCCCTGACCTTTTAATTCAAGTTTCTTCTTACAATTAGGACACCTGGCGTTAGTAGTTTGAGAGAGAGTTATTCGGCTTCCGCAGTCTCTATCTTGGCATACTAGCATTTTTTTAGTCTTACCCTTTACCTCCAGCATAAATTTACCGCAGTCTGGGCACTTGGTTCTGCTTATATTATCATGCTTAAACTCTAGGTTGCTGGTCTTTATTTCTTTTATAATTTTTCTGGAGTAGTCATTGATTTCTTGTATAAACTTTTCTTTTTTAAGCTTGCCTTGTTCTATTAGTACTAGCTTTCTCTCCCACTCACCTGTTAAGTCTGGAGATTTTAAATCTTCTGGTGTAAGTTCTAATAGCTGCTTGCCTTTACCAGTTATGAGCATGTCTTTTCCTCTGTTTTCAATCAGGAAAGTCTTATAGAGTTTTTCCATTATATCAGCTCTTGTCGCTACTGTTCCTATTCCACCAGTTTCATGAAGAATGCTTGCTATTTCTTTATCTTTTTCATCCATGTATTTCACTGGGTTTTCCATAGCCATTAGAAGGGTTCCTTCTGTAAAGTATTTAGGTGGTTTAGTTTCTCCTACAGTCTTTTGAATGTTAACTACATTTAAGGTGTCTCCCTTATTTATAAGAGGAAGGCTTTGATCGCGAACATCATCATCAGTTTCTTCTTCTGAATCACTGTATACAGCTTTAAATCCTTCTTTTATAACTCTTTTACCACGAGCTATAAACTTTTCTTCTCCAATTTTAGCTATTATTTTAGTTTCTTCATATTCAAATGCGGGATATAGTACCGCTAGGAATCTTTTAACTACTAGATCATAGATCTTCATTTCCTTAAAGCTTAATTCACTTAAAACTACTCTTTGCTCTGTTGGTATTATAGCGTGGTGATCGGTTACTTTCTTTCCGTCTACAAAAGATCGATTAGCCTTGATTGGTTTATTAATTACTTTTGCTACCAAAGGCTTATAGTCTCCTACATTTATACTCTTCAGCCTATCATTTATAGTTCCAACCACATCATCTGAGAGATATTTTGAATCTGTTCTTGGATATGTAAGAACCTTATGCCTTTCATATAGGTTTTGCATAAGAGATAGAGTCTCCTTAGCTGAAAAATTATATCTTGCATTGGCATCTCTTTGAAGCTCTGTAAGGTTATATAATCCGTTTGCATATATTTTCTTGAGAGTTTTTTCTAGGTTTATAACTTTTAACTCTTTACCTTTGATATTTTTAATTATTGTATCTATCTGACTTTCATCAAAGTTTCTTGTATTATTATTTTTATCTTGCCAAGTCAAACTTAAATCTTTTGATTTAATAGATATTCCATAATATTTTTTAGGCTTAAAGCTCTTTATCTCATCTTCTCTTTTACTTATCATAGAAAGAGTAGGTGACTGAACTCTACCACAAGATAGCTGAGAGTTATATTTTACAGTTAAGGCACGTGTTGCATTTATTCCAACTACCCAGTCTGCTTCAGACCTTGCGATGGCAGCTTTAAATAAGTTTTCATAGGCACTTCCCGGCTTTAAGTTTTTAAAACCATCACTTATAGCTTTATCAGTTACGGATGATATCCAAAGTCTTTTTATAGGTTTTCTTATATTAGATTTTTCTATAATCCATCTAGCTACAAGTTCTCCTTCACGTCCGGCATCTGTCGCTATAATTATCTGGTCTACATCTCCTCTAGCCATTTGATTTTTAACTGCATAGTATTGTTTTTTAGTTTCATTTATTACTACCAGTTTATTTTCTTTAGGTATGATAGGAAGATCTTCTAGGTTCCAGGTCTTATACTTCTTATCGTATTCCTCTGGTGCTGCAAGTGTTACTAGGTGACCTAGGGCCCAAGTTATTATATAATCTTTTCCCTCTAAATATCCATCACCTTTTTTAGTAGCCTTTAGCACCCTAGCTATATCTCTTGCTACTGAAGGTTTCTCTGCTAATACTAATGATTTACTCACTATATATCCCTACTTTCAAATTCTTCTAGTTTTTCGCTTAGGATTAACCATCTTTCCATTTTTTCTTCTAGCTCTGTTTCCCGTGTTTCTTTTTCTTGGATCAATCCTTCAAGTTTGCTATAGTCACTTGCGTGGGTTACTAAATTAGTTTCTATTTCAGCTATAGCTTCTTCTAGTTTTGCTATATCACTGTCTATATTTTCCCATTCTCTTTTTTCATTAAAAGAAAGCTTAGTTGCCTTTGGTTTTTTCTTTTCTACTTCTACTTCAGTTTTAGTTTTCTCTTGTTTAGCTTGCTTTTCTTTTTCTTCTTGAGCTTCTTTAAAGTAAGAGTAGTTACCTGTAAACTGTCTTATCTTTCCGTCGCCTTCAAATACAAATACTTTTTCAGCCATCTTATCTAAAAGATATCTATCGTGAGAAACAATTATAACTGCTCCATTAAAACTCTCTATATAATCCTCTAGGATTGTTAGTGTTTCGATGTCTAGATCGTTTGTAGGCTCGTCAAGTAGGAGAACATTAGGAGCTTTCATAAGCACCTTTAGAAGATATAGTCTTCTTCTCTCTCCGCCGGAGAGTTTTCCTATGGGAGCGTATTGAAGATCTTTATCAAAAAGAAATTTTTCCATCATCTGGGAGGCACTTATAGTTTCCCCGCCTTTAGTTGCTATAAATTCTCCGCTTTTTTTGATGTACTCTATAGCTCTCATATTTTCATCAAAGTCATCGGCTTCCTGCCTGAATACTCCTAACTTTATTGTCACACCTGTCTCTATAGTCCCGCTGTCAGGATCTATCTTTCCTTCTATAATCTTTAGAAGAGTAGACTTTCCTATTCCATTGTCTCCTAATATTCCAACCCTGTCGTCTCTTAAAACGGTGTAGCTAAAATTTTCTATAAGGTTTTGGGTGCCATAGGCTTTTGATATATCATGAATCTCTATTATCTTCCTGCCCATTCTGGAAACTCCAACATCTATATCAACTTTTTCATCTAAAAATTCTGTTTTAGAATTTTTTATTTCATCAAATCTTTGAAGCCTGGCCTTTTGTTTGGTTCCTCTAGCCCTTACACCTCTTCTAATCCACTTGAGTTCATTTCTGTATAGATTTTTTCTCTTTTCTTCTGTAGCCATATCGCTCATCACGCGCTCTGCTTTCCTCTCTAAAAAGTAGCTGTAGTTTCCGCTATAGGAAAAAAGATCTCCCCCATCAAGTTCAACTATTGTTTTAGCTATTCGATCTAAGAAATACCTATCATGAGTTACCATAATAAGGGCCCCTTTTTTATTTTGCAGATATTCTTCCAGCCATTCGATGGTTTTATTGTCTAAATGGTTGGTGGGCTCATCTAGTATAAGTATATCAGATTGATTTATAAGACTACTGGCTAGGGAAATTCTTCTTTTTTCTCCTCCGGAGAGATTTTCTATCCTTTGATTAAAGTCTTCTACGCCAAGTTTTGAAAGAACTGTCTTAGCTTCACTTTCAAGTTCCCATCCACCTACTAAGTCCATCTTGGAAGATAGTCTTATTATCTCTTCCTTAGTAGCACTTGGATCATTTACAGCTCTTTGATAGTCCCTTAGAATCTGCATATTTTCTGAAGATCCTTTAAATACTTCATCTAATATGGTGCTGGCTGGATCAAATTCTACATTTTGGGGCATATATTCTATGTTTATGTCCCGGCTCCTTATTATTCTTCCAGAGTCTGGTTCTTCAAGTCCTGATATAAGCTTTAAAAGAGTAGTTTTTCCGGTTCCATTAACTCCTATAAGGCCTATCTTATCTCCTTCGTGCACACTAAAGGATATATCTTCCATCAATATTTTATCTGTATAAGCTTTTGAAATTTCTTCTATATTTAAAAGTATCATTATTATTCCTCTCAATCTAATCATAGTTTATCCTTCTATAGATTATATCACATTTTAAATTAATATGAAAAAGCCTGAAAGATTTAACTTTCAGGCCTTTGATTCTTATTTATTAATCATCTTTCTCTACAAGTTCTCCAGTTTCAACATTGTATTTATATTCAATATTATCAAGGGTTCCTTGTTTTACTTTAACTTCTAAAATTGTCATCATATCTTCAACTTCTAGTTCCCATTGATCTAATTTTGAACCTTCTTCTGATTCAGAAACAGATTTTTCAATTAAAGCATCTACTTTTTCTATATTTGCTTTAGTTATAACTTCATCTCTATCATCATCTTCTACTAATTCTTGTTCAACATTATCTTTTAATAATTCTCCTGTTTTAGCATCCATTTTTACTTCGTATTCTTTTTCGCTATCAAATGCTTCTATTTTATATAGGTAGGTTCCCATATCTTCATCTAATTCAAATTTTGTAATCTCTGCATCAGGATATTTTTCTATAAACTTATCATAGGCTTCTATAGCTTTTATCTTAACATCTTCTATTTCGTCTCCAACATTTACATCTGGTACATCAACCTCTGGTGCATCTACGTCTACATCTTTACCTCCATCTGTTGTACATCCTGTTAATGCTAGTGCGAAAACTACCATAAGTGGTAATAGTATTTTTTTCTTTAACAATCTGATCAATCCTTTCTTATTTTGTCTATTTTTTTTGTCTATAAACACTTATAATATTTCTATACTTTATATTTATATAAGCGTTTTATCTGCTACTATTTATATACCCAGTGAAAAATTTTTAAACAAAAAGACACAATATTATTTTGTAATTATAAAAAAGAAAGGTGACACATTAGTGAGCGTCCCTTTCTTTTTTATATTATTAATTTTTATTTACTCTTTCTTCCTAATCAACTCTCCGCTTTCAAGATTGTACTTATATTCTATTTCTTTACCACCCTTTAGCTCAACTTCAACTTCAAGGATCAGTATTCCTTTATCTACTTCAAGTTCCCATTCATCTACTCTACTTCCATCTCCAGCATCTTGAAGTGATTTATCTACCAGTGCTTGTATTTTTTCTAGACCATTTTTAGTTAAATCTTTAGGTCCTTGTTTCTGAATTTTTTCTTTTAACTTTACTATGTTTCCGTCAACGGGATTTATATAGAGTTTATATTCTTTCTCTTCATCATAACCCTTAACTTTATAAACATAGGAACTTGACTTTGTATCTAGTTCCACCTTTTTGATCTTCGCATTAGGATATTTTTCCATAAATATCTCAAACGCATTTGCTGGTGTTAATTTTATATCTTCATATCTTACCATTAAATATCACCTGTTCCTTTCTTTCGCAACCCTACAATCCAGAATTAGATTATAGATGAAGGCTTATATCCAAGTACTAGGATCCAAGCTTTATTGACTATTAATTTTAAATATTAGATATAAGGTTTAAGAATGCAATCAGCCCTTTCTTTTTTCTATGATAAGGTTTCAAGCCTTATCTTACCTATACCCAATATAAGTTTTTTTATTATGAAATAGCGAAGAAAGTCAGTAACTGACTTTCTTCGCTATTTTTTTCTTTGGTACTCTGTCTATTATTTTTTTCTTCCAGCCATCTCTTCTGTAAATCATATATGCAAACACACATATCAAAAAGTTTGAAAAGCTCATGGAAAACCATATTCCATTTGAGCCTATATCTGTAAACATTTTAAATATAACTATCATAGGCAGCCTTATAAACCACAATCTGCCCACTTCAAGAAACAAGGTGTACTTTGTATGTCCGCTTCCTTGGAATACACCCTGAAATACACTGAAGAGTCCCAGAAAAGGCATAGAGAAAGCTATATACTTAAGATAGTTTATACCCTGATAGATTACTTCCATATCATCCTTTGACTGTATGAAGAAGTTTACTATATATTTATTAAAGACCAGAAGAATTAAACATCCGATACTTCCGGCAGTTATAGTTATTTTAACAGCTCGATTGAAACCCTCCTGCACCCTATCAATTTTCTCAGCTCCAATATTTTGTCCTACAATAGTTGTAAGAGCTGCTCCTATACCATTTGCAGGCTGCATTATCAGAGAAGTTATTCGGTTTACCATTCCAAAAGCTGCCATAGTTGCAGTTCCGTATGAAACTATAAAACCGTTTAAGATTACAAATCCAAGTGCTGCTCCTGCTTGCCCAAGAGAAGAAGGTAGAGCTACGCTTACTATCTTTTTTAATTTAAGGGGATCAAACTTAAATCCTCTAAAATTGGGTTTGATCTTATTGCTATCTGAAAAAAGAAGCTTCACTCCCCATAGAGAAAGTAGTATTCTGGAAACAAGTGTTGCCCAGGCTGCCCCTGCTATTCCCATATCAAGAGTAAAGATAAATATAGGGTCTAGTATTACATTTACAAGAGCCGATACGGCACTTAATATAGTTGGAGTTACAGTGTTTCCCTGAGCATTCATAATTGAATTTATATTGAAAAATAGAAATAAAAATACCATATCTAAAAATGTTATTCTAAGATATATATTGCCCAGCCTTGCTATCTCTCCGGTTCCGCCCATCAATCTTATTATATAGGGACTTAGTATTATTCCAAGGACGCTAAAGGTAAGCGCAGTTATAACTGAAATTACTATAAGCTGATTGGCATATTCTTTAGCTTCTTCTATCTGTTTTGATCCTATTAACTGGGATAGTAGTGAAGTTCCAGCTATTGATATTCCTATACCTATTGAAAGAAAGAGGAAGTTTATAGGCCAAACAAATGATGTAGCCGCAAAATGAACTGATGAAATCTTTCCTACCCATATACCGTCTACAAGGTTGTAGAGGGTTTGGATAAAGTTATTTATTATAATTGGTATTGCCAAAACTATCAGAGCTTTAGATATATTTCCGTTTAATATAAGCTCACTATTATCTTTTCTTTTCGTTTTCATTTTCTCACCTATTAAATTTATTTCGAGTATCTAAGTATATTATATCAGGTTGCTAATATTTAAACAATATATTTTTATTTATCTTTTATTTATCTTTTATTTATCTTTTGTTTATCTTAAGTTTGTTTTAAGGAGTATATAAAACAATAGAGTTGAGAGACTTTAAAAGTCTCCCAACTCTATTTTGAAAATCTATATTTATTCTATTTTGTAATTTCCTTATATTTTATCTATATTAAGAATTATCTTATAATTTTTCTTATTTGTATCCTATAATACTCTAGCTTCCCCTTTGTAGATTTGTCCTGTCGAACTATCTATTGTTACAATTTCACCATTTTTCAGCAAGATTGTAGCATCATTCGCTCCTACTATAGTTGGTATTTCTAAGTTTAGTCCAACTATAGCTGCGTGTGATGTAAGTCCGCCGTGTTCTGCTACTATTGCTCCTGCTTTTTCAAGCATTGGCATCATATCTTTATCAGTTGAATTTGCAACTACTATATCTCCTTCTTCAAATCTTGCTAGGAAGT
>NZ_JARIEF010000008.1 GCF_029266915.1 Tissierella sp.
TAATATACACTCCCCATCCGATAAAGGGTACCAGAACTGCTACTGGAGATGATGTTGAATCAAGTATCCATGCAAGTTTCTCTCTAGAAACTCTAAGTTTATCAAATAATGGCTCAAATACAGGTCCTACTATAAGGGGTGTTCCAAGGTCAGAGAAAAATATCAAAATTCCTCCAAGCCATGCTGCTAATTGCACTTTAAACCTCGTATTTATAACTTTAGAAACTTTATTTGCAAAAGCTATGGCTCCTCCTGATTTTTCCATTAGGGCTATAAATCCTCCAATAAATACAAGCAAGACTAAAACACCAGCATTGTAAGGATCTTGAAGCTGGATAAAAAAGTAATCCTTAATCATAGTAGTAACAGCCTCTATGGGTGAACCTCCTACTAGGATTAATACTCCTGTAAATACACTTACAAATAAAGCTAATACAACATTTTTAAAAACTATAGCAAGTCCTATCGCAAGTATAATTGGTAATAATGACAACAATCCATAATTCATAATCGCTCCTCCTTTAAATTAAAAAACTCCCATTCTTAAAATTACTTTTAAGAACGAGAGTGGATCTACCGCGTTGCCATCTTATTTTACCTATACCTCACGATATAAGCCTCATAGGGTACAAAAATACCCTGTCACTGTAACGGGTGAACCCGTAGCAATCTTGATTAAAATCTCAACTGCAAAACTCAAAGACCCTTTTCACCTTAATCTATCTTTTTCTCTTTCACCAAATTCGAGAACTCTCTAAGAAGATATCATAAGATTACTTTTCTTATCATCGTTTAATATTATTGCTATTGTATACTATCTTCTGATAATTGTAAAGCTTATTTTAATATTCACTTAAAAAATTAATAGCTCCAACAACCATACTTCTGGTGCAGAGTTTTATCCATTTTTCTTCTACATAGAATTCTGAGCTGTGAGCTGATTTCCCTCCACCTGTACCCACTAAATAATAAAGAGAGGGAATCTTTTGAGCAAAAAATCCAAAATCTTCCGATGCCATTACAGGGTCTATTTCTGTTAGTATATATTCCTCTGGGTGATCTATAAATAAATCTTTATAGAGCTCTTGAGAATTTTTAATAAATACTTTAGATATATCATTAGCCATGGATTTATTATTAAATACAGATGGATAGCCTTCTGTAAATATAATTTCACTCTCTCCTCCAAACATCTCAGCTGTTCCTTTAGATATTTCTTTTATTCTTTTTTTCATAATATCTCTTGATCTACTATTTAGAGATCTCATCATCCCACGAAGATCTACACGATCTGAAACTATATTAGCAGCTGTACCCCCATTTATTATACCAATAGAAAATGTAGCACTGTCAAAGCTATTTATATTTTTAATTATTATAGAGTTTAAAGCAACTACTATATGAGATGCAATATTTATTGCATCTATTCCTTCTTCCGCTTTCATAGTATGTGCTTTTTTCCCCTTTACTATTATATCAAATGCATCTGAAAAAGCAGTTATATTACCCCGTTCAACAACAATCTCCCCTGATTTAACCGGCGTTACGTGAAGAGCCATAGCCATATCAACCTTTGGATTTTCTAATACTCCTAGTTCAATCATATCGCGTCCGCCGCCGCCTTTTTCTTCAGCAGGTTGAAATAGAACTTTAACTGTTCCTATCCAATTATCCTTTAGTTCATTTAATATTTTAGAAACTATTAAAAGATTTGAAGTATGAACATCATGACCACATGCATGCATAATGCCATTTTTTTTGGATTTAAAGCTCAAGTCTGTTTTT
This sequence comes from Tissierella sp., assembly GCF_029266915.1. Taxonomy (GTDB): domain Bacteria; phylum Bacillota; class Clostridia; order Tissierellales; family Tissierellaceae; genus Tissierella_A. The sequence continues at coordinate 1,786 of NZ_JARIEF010000008.1, forward strand.
TCTTGTATAGGTAGGGCGTCCATATCTGCTCTTAAAAGTAATACCTTGCCTTTGGCTTTTCCATGTATTGTTCCTACAATTCCTGTTTCACCTAATCTTTGTACTTCAATACCAAGATCTAAAAGATAATTTTCAACCATCTGGCTGGTTTCATATTCCTCATTGGAGAGCTCAGGGTTTTCATGAATCTTTCTTCTTAAATCGATTGTCTCGTCTTCATATTTATCACAAGTTTCTATTATTTTTTCTATATTTTCTATTTTTATCACCCATCTCTGCTATACCTTCTTGCAAAAAATATATCTAAGGTATCTTATTTTATTATTTATCAGTTTATTAACTTATTACCCTATGATAAAAATTCTCATCATCTTGATGAGAATTTTTATCACTTCTATTTTTTTATTAAAGTATATCCCCTATAAGCTTTTCCACTTCTGCAATAATATTTCCTTCTTTTAATATCTCTTCTGCTTTTTCTATATCTACATGCATTATTCTGTCTTTTTCAAGCATACTTATATTTTCTCTTATTATATCATAGGCCGCTCCTGTTCCTTTTCCTAGACCCTTATTTCCTCTAAGGTCTATTGCCTGGCAGGCGCAAAGTATTTCCATAGCTATTACTTTTCTTGAATTATTTAAGATATCCCTTGCATGTCTTGAAGCAATTGTTCCCATAGATACATGGTCTTCTTGATTTGCTGAAGATGGTATTGAGTCAACACTTGCGGGATGTGCTAAGGTTTTATTTTCAGAAACCAGAGCCGCCGCTGCGTACTGAACTATCATGTATCCTGAATTAAGCCCGCCTGCCTCGACTAAAAATGCCGGAAGTCCTTCACTAAGAGCCGGGTTTACTAATCTTTCAAGTCTTCTTTCAGAAATATTTGCAAGTTCTGCTATTCCAAGTTTTAGAAAATCAAGAGGTAGTGCCATTGGTTGACCATGGAAGTTTCCTCCTGATATTACATCTTCTTCTTTTACAAAGATTAATGGATTATCCGTTGCCGCGTTCATTTCTATTTCTACCTTTTCTCTTACAAATTTAAAGCAGTCCTTGCTAGCTCCATGAACCTGAGGAGTACATCTAAGTGAATAAGCATCTTGAACTCTTAATTCACCTTGTTTTGTTGTCATCTTACTTCCCTCTAAGATGTTAAGAAGATTTTTTGCTGCGTCCATCTGTCCTTTTTGTCCACGAGCTATATGAACTCTTGAATCGTAAGCATCCACTATCCCGTTAAGCGCTTCATTGGTAAGACCGGCTGATATATCTGACAACTTGCTTAAGTTTATAGCATCAAAAAGAGTATGGGCTCCAACTGATGTCATAACCTGAGTTCCATTTATAAGTGCCAAACCTTCTTTTGAAGTAAGTTCTACAGTTGCTATTTTAGCTTTTTCCATAGCTTGTGATGATGATATCCTCTCACCTTTATAGATGGCATCTCCTTCACCCATCATAGTCAGCACCATGTGTGCCAGAGGCGCCAAGTCTCCACTAGCTCCAAGAGAACCTTGTTCAGGTATAATTGGATGAACTCCTTGATTAAGCATCTCTATAAGAGTTTCTATGGTTGAGAGTCTGATTCCTGAATAACCTTTACATAAGGCGTTTATTCTAAGCAGCATTACTCCTCTTACAATTTCTTCCTCAAAAGGTTTTCCCACTCCACATGCATGACTTATTATTAAATTTCTTTGAAGAGTTTTAGCTTCTTTTTTAGAGATTACAACATCACAAAACTTTCCAAAGCCCGTAGTTATACCATAAACTACACGTTCTTCTTCTACAAACTTATCAACGAGGTCCCTCGCTCTATTTATTTTCTTCTTAGCCCCTTCAGATATCTCTGCCTTTGCTCCTCTTCTAGTTACGCTTATAAAGTTTTCAAGATCCAGACTATTCCCATCAATTATTACTTTTTCCATTTTTCTTCCCCCTAAGTATGTTTTCCTTATCTCTTATTAAGTATCCTTTACTCTAGTGAAGCGCAAAACAAAACTCATAGCCTCGTGGACTATGAGTTTTTTATTTCTATTAGATTTTTAAAAGTTTTTCTAAGTTTATTATGGTTCATGACTATCCCCACTTCTTAGTATTATAGCTTAATAATATCATAATATTTTTTATATTACAATTAAGTTTTTCCTACATATATATTTGAGAGGATTCAAAACTATCATCAAGCTTTATATAAAACTTAAGAAGTTCTTCCAGAGCGTATACTGGAACAGGTCCTACAAGTTCAGTGCTAACTATGTTTACATTATATCTTGTAAGCTCACTCTTTATAGTTTCATAAACTCTGTGAATTGGTGACTTTTCATAATTTGTAAGGTTCATAGAAACTTGAATCTGCTTTCTCTCAGGTATTTCAAGAGCTATACTTCTTACTTCGCGATAGCCTCCTGAGGAGCCTCTTATAGCTTTAACTATCTTGTTTCCTATCTCCATATCTTCCGTATCTAGATTTATGTTAAATGCAACTAGCGCAAATCTAGAACCTACAACTGTGGCACCACTCTTAGCATTAAACTCCTTAGGACCTTCATCGGGAAGCAGACTTCCTGATTCTATCTTTTCTTTTAAGGCTTCATACTGGCCTTTTCTTATCTTGACTAAAGACTTTCTTGAAGCATCTTCTTGGGCATCTTCATAGTAGTAAACAGGTACTCCAAGACTTGCAAGAAACTTTCCAAATTCTTTAGCTGTTTCTACGCATTCCTCTGTAGTTACATCTTTTACTGGAATAAAAGGCACAACATCAACCGCTCCCATTCTTGGATGACTACCCTTATGCTGGGTCATATCTATTAATTCTATAGCCTTTTTTGCCAGTCTCTTAGTTCCTTCAAGAACTGCCTCTGGTGATCCTTTATATGTGAAAACTGATCTGTTATGGTCCTTATCTGAATTTAAATCTATTATTTCAAGATCTCCCTTCATCATAAGTTCTTCTCTTACCTGATTCACCTTATCTAAATCTGTTCCTTCACTGATATTTACCTCTGCAAGCATTACTTTCATCATTGAACCCCCTATTTAAGTATTATCTTTATTCTAACATATATTTATTTATCTTTGTGAAGAGTATTAATTATATTTCCTTAAGTTTTCTATCTCCTTTTTATCAGTTAATGTTATTACAGATAGTTTACCGTTTGATTCCAATATAACTGCACCTACATTTTCTATAAGGGTTCCTGATTCCACTCTTATCTGCTGAAGTATATCTTCCTCGGTTATTCTCATTTTTTTCATATTTTTATCTAAATATTCTCCGTCATAATACACAAGTGTAGGGTCTGATTTAAGTATCTTGCTTACAAATTTAAAGTTTGCATCCAATTTTGCCGCAATATATTGAAGTAGCACCAAGGCTATAATAGCTGATAATCCATCTAAAAAACTGGTATCACTAGAAAGTATAGTGGTAGCTCCAATGGAGCCGATAGTAACTGTTACTACAAAATCAAAGGCATTTAAACTTGATAGAGTTCTCTTTCCTGATATTCTTAGGATTATTATTATTGAAAAATATACTAAAACTGACATTATAATTATCTCTTTTAGGCTGTCAAAACTTTTAAAAAACATAAATTCTCTCCTCCTGTCTCTAAGAAATTTTTTCTTACTTAAATTTTACCCTTAGATAAGCCTATAAAACAGAGATAAATCTACCATGATTGGCATTTATCAAAAATCAAACGCTAGCAAGTGATATTTATTTTACAAGTCTTGTTTATAGAAATAATTAATGTTAAAATTAAAGAGCAGCTAAAATTTAAAGGAGGTTTTTTTGTGAAAGTTTTACAACCAGTAAATATAGGTGATCTAACACTTAAAAATAGATACATAATGGTAGCAATGGGTCCTGAAATGGGAAACTTTGATAAAAGAGAGATAGATTATTATGTAAGACGCGCACAGGGCGGAGCATCAATGATCATGACAAATATTATGGCTACTGATGCTATAGATGGAAAAACTCCTTCTTCTCTGCTTAACGAGGAGAGTTTTGACGGATATAAAGAACTTGTAGATAAATGTCATGCATACGATTGCAAGGTCTGTATTCAGATAATGCCAGGAGTTGGTCTGGGACAGAAAGCAGAATCAAGAGATCGCGCTTCAAGCGCTTCAAAAACAGAAATTTTCCCAGGAAGCGGAATGTTCTTTGATGAACTTACTGTTGAAGAGATCAAATTTATTCAAGAAGAAGTTTCCAAAACTCTAAAGCTTGCTCAAAAAGCAGGAGTTGACGCAGTTGAAATTCATGCTTACGGTGGATATTTAACTGATAGATTTATGACTGAAAGATGGAATATCAGAACCGACGAGTATGGCGGAAGCTTTGAAAACAGAATGAGATTCTTAAATGAAATTATTGATAATACTAAACGTGACCTTGGAGATGACTTCCCACTTATAGTAAAGTTCACTCCCAATCATTATCTTCCTGCTCAGGCAGGCTACCGAACTATCGAAGAAGGTCTTGAAATAGCAAAGATGCTTGAAAAGAAAAACGTTCACGCCCTGCATGTTGATGTAGGCTGCCATGATAACTGGTATATGGCTATGCCTCCTGTTTATCAGCAAGAGATGGCGCTTCAGATGGAAGCTTCCGCAAAGATTAAAGAAGTTACATCTATTCCGGTTATATCACACGGAAGACTAGGAGACCCTGCCAAGGCAGAGGCAGCTCTTGAAAATAATTGGATAGATATAGCAGGAGTAGGAAGGGAGTTTTTAGCAGACCCTGACTTTCCAAACAAATTAAAGGCAAACAATGCAGATGATATAAGATACTGCATCTACTGCAACGAAGGATGTATAAACAGTGTGGTTAAAGGACAACATATAGACTGCGCAGTAAATCCTACTACAGGCTATGAAGGAATAAAAGAAATAGAAAAAACAGAGTCTCCAAAAAAAATTTTAGTTATAGGAGCAGGACCTGCAGGATGCGAGGCTGCTATATCAGCTAAAAAAATGGGACATGATGTTGAAGTATGGGAGAGAGAGACTCATATAGGAGGAAACTTCTATAATGCATCTATGCCTCCTTTTAAGAGAGACGGAATAAAGATACTTAACTATTATAAAAACATGTTGGACAAGTTAGAGATAAGAGTGAAGTTTGGAAAAACAGCCCATAAAGAAGAAGTACTTTCTTACGGAGCAGATAAGGTTATAAACGCAACAGGCGGAACTCCTATGAGACCTGGATTTATAAAGGGAATAGATAATTCCATGGTTACTACGGCTACAGATGTACTTCAGAACAAGTCTATACTTGGACAAAATGTAGTTATAATCGGAGCAGGGCTTGTAGGCTGTGAAACAGGAATAGTTCTTGCAAATAAGGGCCGAAAAGTAACTATAGTAGAAATGGCAGACAAGGCACTTCCAGAGCCCGTGTTCATACAAAACCTTATGATGCTAAACTCCCTTATAGCAGCTTCAGGCATGGATATCAAAGTTTCTACCAAGCTTATGGAAATAAAAGACGATTCTATAATAGTAGAAAAAGATGGTCAGCTTGAAGAAATAGCTTGTGATAACGTAGTTCTTGCAATGGGCTTTAGACCAAACGATGCTTTGTTTAAAGATTTAGAAGAAGAAATAGATATAGTTAATGTAGGAGATAGTGTAAGAGCAAGAAAAGTTCTTGATGCAACGCGAGAAGCTTTTGACGCCGTAATGGAGATATAAGTTTCTTAAAGCTAGATCTTATAGATATACAAAATGAAAATCCCTTGGTTATTAATAACCAAGGGATCTTTATCTTATATTTAGTTTTGTATTTAACTTTTTATTTAATTTATCAATTCAGTGAATTACTTTTCTTTTTTCTTGTTTTTCTTTTTCCCTATTCTTTTAATGAGTTCTCTTCAATAGTACCGATTTCTTTTTCTTCTAACCTCTTATCTACAAACTCTGTTAAAAGTTTTTGTATTACTGAAAACATCGGTACAAAAAGTATTATCCCTACTATGCCCATAAGGCTTCCTCCAAGCGTTACAGCTGCAAGTGTCCATACAGACGAAAGTCCTGAAGCCTTGCCTACTACTCTTGGATATATAAGATTTCCTTCTACTTGCTGAAGAGCAAAGAATAGAATTATGAAGAATCCTGCCATCTTGGCACTTTCAACAAATATTAAAAAACTTCCTACAAAAAGTCCTATAAATGAGCCTACTATAGGTATAAAAGAAAATATACCTATTATCAAACTTATCATAAGAGCATAGGGAAATCTAAAAATCATCATAACTATAAAAAACATACTTCCTACAATAACTGCCTCTACGGATTGTCCTGTTAAAAACTGTGAAAATGATCTGTTAACTACTCCGCCTATATAGCTTATTCTTCTGGCTGCTTCTATAGGGAAGATTGCATAGATTAGTTTTTTAACTCCCAGAATAAGAGTTTCTTTTTGGAGCAAGAAATATATAGCAAATACAATTCCAAGTCCCATAGATACTATTCCTCCAAGAACTGAAGAAAACACAGTAAATGTAGATCCAAGCCAACTGGAAAATCCACCCTTTACAAAATTAACTATATTTTCCTGTATCTTGTCAAAGTTAATTTCTTGAATAAGCTCATTTATCTTTGAATATTTTATAGAACTATTTTTTGCATACTCCTGAACTCGCTCCCAATAGTCCGGAAGTTTTTCTCCCAACTGCGTTCCTGCTTCTACAAGGTTTGGTATTACTAAAACAAGAACTATAGCTATTACTATTATAAATAGAATCAAAGTAATTAAAAAACTTATAGGTCTCTTATATTTAGCTTTCCAGCCGCCTGATTCTTTTCCTCTTTCAAATAATTTCGCTTCAATAAAACTCATCGGTTTATTTAGTATAAATGCAATTACAATTCCAATTATAAATGGCGATAAAATTTCTAGCAATAAGTTTAATCCTCTGCCGACTAATTTGATATTGGCAAATAACCACCAGATTAAAATTGAGAAAACTATCAAAAACATGGCTCTTTTCATACGATTAGTATTAATCTTCATAGACTCACCCTCTTTTCTTTCTTATATATTACCCTTTATTCATCTTTCCAATAAAAAAAGTTTCCCCTGTTAAAGAGAAACTTCTTAGAACTAATGAGTCTTTCCTTCAATTGTTTTAATATCTCTATCATTTTCAAGTATTGCCTCTACCGCAAGTTCAAGTCCTTTAGTTATATCTAAAAGCTCCATATAAGCTTTTCCTTCTTTATCTTTAAGCCCTTCAACCTGCTCTTTTATAAAGGGAACATGGATAAAGCCTGCTCTTATTTCTGGATTTATTATCTGGATATTATAGAGGGTTCCATACATTATATGATTGCATACAAAGCTTCCGGCGGTATTTGAAAGACTCGATGGTATACCTGATTCTTTCAATTTTTTTACTATAGCTTTTACAGGAATGCTAGCAAAATAAGCATTCTTGCCATCTTTATATATGGTCTCGTCTATAGGCTGATTGCCTTTATTATCTGGGATTCCCGCATCATCAATATTTATTGCAACTCTTTCAGGAGTTATTCCCTCTCTTCCGCCGGCTTGTCCTAGATTCAGAACTACATCCGGTTTTTCCTTTTTTATAGCTTCTACTGTTTTCTCTATAGATTCTTTAAAAACGGTAGGTATCTCAAGCTTTATAATCTCTGCACCTCTTATATTGTCTTTCATAAGCTTTAAAGCTTCAAGTGCCGGATTTATGGTTTCTCCTCCAAATGGATCAAATGCTGTTATCAATATTTTCATCCCTAACATCCTCTGCTTATTATTGTTTAAAACTTATTATCCATTAGACTAACTTTATATTTATATTTATATTTATATCTATCTTTATTTTTATCTAGATTATCACTTCTATTTTAGATTTAAGTTTTATTTTAACTTCTTAGTAACTTTTACTTGTGACTGTAATCATATCATCTTATTTAAATCTTTCTACAGCCTTTTCTATAAGCTCATAAGCATCTGATATTATATCATCATCGACCTTATTGTCATTTTCTTCTATATTTTCCAGATGTTCTTTTACTATATTTGAAAAATCATTATTCTTATCAATAGCCTCTTTATAGCTCTTTAAAACCTCATCTCTCAAAATATCCGTCTCAAAGTCCATTATTGGAGTGTTAGGAAGTCCAGCTATATAGGCATTGACCTTATTGTTGTATTCCTCCAGCATTTCTTGCTTTTTGACAGAATCGGGATAAGCATCTAAAAACTCTTCGGTTCTAGATATTCTCTTTAAAAGCTCATCAAAACTTATAGTTAATCCCCCGTCGCTCATAGGTTTGGCATCTGAATCTATACTTCTTATAAGGATATACTCTCTTCCTTCTTCATTCAGGTACTTATTATATTTCTCCATTGCCTTATAATCCACTATAGGATAAAAAGCTCCTTCTATATTGGTTAATTTATACATATTATTATAAAGATACTCAACTTCTACTCTAAGTTTTTCATCTTCAATAGCTTCTATCTTATTCATTTCAAAATCCTGTTTTGTACCACTTAGTTTTATCAATTCGTCATTCTTATCTAATTCAAATATTCTCTCTGCATATGTCTGCTTGTTGCTCTCCAGTGAAGTATCTAGTTCAGCCACCATGGCCCAAGCACTTTCTTCTGAAAGCTTTTCTATATTTTCATCTATAAAATTTACCAGAACATCAGGAGCAGGCATTTTTTCTGCAATTATCTTGAACTCTTTAAGTATTTCTCCCTTATCTTCCGGACTTTCTTCCTTGCCGCTATCATCGTTTTCTTCTGGATCTTCTAGAGGTACTTTATCTGGCTCTTTATCTCTATTATCTGCGCAAGCTGTAATTGCTAACATCATTATAAATATCAGTAATATATATGCACTTATTTTATTTTTTTTCACAATTCTCCCTCCTTTTTTGTATTTTTTATATTTTTTGTGCTATGTCTAATATATACCCACAAATTATCGGATTGAAGAATAATATAATCATAAATTCATCTTTAAAAAATAGCCTTAGGATAAAGACTTATACCTTTGTTTCTTATAATAAGGTTATTCTATCTAGCCTATATGACAGGGAGCTAAATATTTCGGGAGTTATGGAATCCGTTTTCTCTGCTAGTTCTATATCAGTTATTTCTTCTGATTCATCTTTTCCTATGAGCACCGCAATATCTCCTGTGTTTACATTACCTATATCAGTTATATCTATAATCATATTATCCATAGAAATCTTTCCTACTATCTTAACCCTTTTATTCTTTACAAGCACTTCTCCATCTTTAAAAGAAAGACTTCTGTCTATCCCATCAGTATATCCTATTGGAATAAGTGCTGTGATCATATCTCTTTCAGCTATAAAATTATTTCCATAACCTATTCTATCTCCTTTTTTAGTCTTATTTACAGATACTATCGGAGCTTTGAGAGATAATATAGGCTTTAAATGCAAGTCTATAAGAGGATTATTCCCAGGCGAAGTAAGACTTCCATACATTAATATGCCTATTCTTACAAAGTCATATGATTTTTTATTATAATTTAAAGCTCCATAGCTGCTTTGAATATGAGCTTTTGGATTAAATCCTTCTAACCTTATTCTAGTTACAACCCTATCAAATTTGCTTATCTGATTTTGAGTAAATTCTATATCCTCCTTTATAAGTGAATCAGATGCAGAAAGATGACTATATATCCCTGATACATTCAAATTTTTCATTTTAAATATATGGATTATTTCATCGATATTTCCGCAGTTTACACCTTGTCTATTCATACCAGTATCAACTTTTAAGTGACACTTTATTGGTATACCTGTTTTTTGTAATTCTTCAGCATATTCAAAACTTACAATCGTTTGGCTTATACTATATTTTTCTAATTCTAAGGCTCTTTTAGGATTAGTATATCCAAACACAAGTATATCTCCTTCTATCTTATTTTCCCTAAGGATAACTGCCTCATCAAGACTGGATACTGCAAAGTTAAATATTCCAATACTATTTAAGTGCTTTGAAATATCAACTACTCCATGTCCATAAGCGTTTCCTTTTACAACTGCTATTATATCTGTTCTATCTGACAGTATACTCTTTATAGATTTTATATTGTCCTCTAACATCTTTAGATTTATTTCTATATATGCTTCACTCATAATTATCACTCAATGTAACTATAAATCCATCTATATTATTTCCGGATATTTGATAGGTCTCTCTACCTTTGAACTTGAGAACTAGATCTTTATCATCTATTGCTTTTATAAAAAATATTTTTGTTCGTTTTCTGTCACTTTCAAATATAAGAGGATTATCTTGATTATAGCCTCTTATATTTTCTATATATTCTTCTAAAGAAAGTTCTTTTTCTTCCATTATTTGTGAATGAGGAAATCCTACATATCTAAAATGCCAAGGTTCCTCAGCAATTCCAGTTATATCTTCTTTTCCGCTCTTATATCTTTGAATAAATCCATATTTGAAAGAAAGTTTTCGGAAATCCTCACATATTCCCACGTATGGAAATTCTGGACATAAGGAGTTTATATCTTTGCTATTTTTTCCAAGATCTATGCTTAAACCTGTATGGTGTTCACTGTGGCCTGCTTTGGCTACATATCTCTCTGTAAACTCCTGCCCATTTTCTATTATTGAATTATTATATATCTCCATTTGTTCCAATTTATTTCTAAATCCGCTTACTGTAACTATTTTCTCTAGAGCATCTACCTCCATTAGCAGATGATTTAAAATTATAGCAGATTTATATTCTAATAGTACCTCTTTTCTGTTTATATTTAAAGGAATTAGCTTTCCTATAAAATATTGATCATTTAAAGCATATTCATTATTTACGAGTATTAGTGTTCCATTATATATATCTTTTTGCTCTAATATTATATTATTCATTTCTCAGACCTAACTGGATTATAGTTTCTACTAGCTCTTCGAAACTCATATCTATTGCTTTCATCATGCCGGGAAATCTGCTGTTTTCTGTAAAACCAGGAATAGTATTAACTTCATTAAATACTATTCTTTCCTCAGGTGTTAAAAACATATCTACTCTTGTAAAACCTTTGCAAGCAAGAGCACGATATATAGTCTTTGCCGCATCTTCAATTCTGGCTTTTATTTTATCATCTATTCTAGCTTGACTATGAATTATAGCACTTCCATTGGAATATTTATTTTTGTAATCAAAGAAGCCCTCTATAATTTCTATCTCATCTATACTCCCTGCTTTCAGTTCATCATTACCTATAATTCCAACACCTACTTCAAAACCTTCTATATTTTCTTCTATAATTATATCTCTATCAAATTTCAGTGCTTCCAGAACTGCTGATTCTAAATCTTCATTTCCTTTTATCTTATTTATTCCAAATGAAGATCCTGATTTTAAAGGTTTTATAAACAAGGGATAGACTAATCCTGCTGTCATATCTTTCAAGTTTGCTAAATGTGTTTTATTTATAACTATTCCACTCGGTACTTCTATTCCATGAGTTTTAACCTGCCTATGAGCCCTGTCTTTGTCCATAGATAAAGCAGAAGAAAGTGAGCCGCATCCGATTAAAGGAATCCCCGCAAGTTCTATAAGCCCTTGAACAGTACCATCCTCTCCATTTTTTCCATGAAGAATTGGGAATACAGCATCTAACTTTACTTGTATATTTTCATTTTCTCGAAATTCTATCATTCCTTTTAATCTTCTGTCAGGAGATATAATTGCCGAAACTAGATTATTTTTATTTTTATACCAAGTATCATCTAATAGCTTTTCTAGACTCCCATTATATTTAAACCATTGTCCCTGTTTAGTAATTCCTATAGGAATTATTTCATACTTTACATCCATACTTTTTAATACTGCATATGCTGATTTTAAAGATACTTCGTACTCGGAGCTTGCTCCACCAAATAAAACTGCAATTTTCTTTTTCATCTTATGCTCCCCTTTCAATTTTCTCTATATAGTTTGGCAGCTTGTATCCTATTTCTGTCTTATTTTCATACAAGAATTCAACTTGAACCTGTTTATTTATCTTATCTGTCGTTTTTTTATATACTTTAGATTTTTCTACTATTTGATCCCCATTTTTAATATACTCTACATCCATATTATAAATTTCGTAGCATAACCTACTTTCTGTATCGGAATAAATGCTTCCGTACATGTATTCTTTGTCAAACTCTATATCTATTTGAAAATTTATCTGTGTATCGTTTCTGACCTTTAAATCCAACCATCCCTCTGCTACACTTGAGTCTATTCCAATAACTCTCTCTCTTGCTGGAATCTTTTGCACCCTGTGAGAATGTCTTTCTACAATTGTAAGCGGAGTATTTAAAAACATTAAGAACAACATGTTACTAAGCTGACATAGGCCGCCTCCATAACTCCCTACTATTTCTCCGTCTATCAAACTAAGGCCATCTTTATATTTCTCATGTTTGTCTGCTCCCCTTACTAATTTCCAAAAAGAAAACATTTCATTGGGTTTTATAATTACTCTGTTTATATTTTTAGAAGCAAGTTTTAAATTGTGTACCTTATTTATCTGGTATTCTATCGGAAAGCCACTATCTTTGTTTATCATATCTGTCTTTGTTGTAAATATTTTAAATTTTAATAATTCTTCTTTTTCCAGAGAATACTTATTTTCATCGAAATGCATCTTAGTATAGAAAAACAAATTTCTTTGTAGTTTTCTAACCGGAAGTAAAAATGGAAATCTCTCAGTAAAAGTTTTTCTTTTCATATCTATTTCCTCCTATAAATTATTGCATCTAATCTTAAAGAACTGCTTTTGCTATCAATTTAATATATTACCTGTAAAATATAAGAAAGCATCCTTAACTGATATATAATATATCAAAATTAAGAATGCTTTTTATTTGTTTTATATGAAGGAAATGTGATGATTTTATGACTAACTTCTTACAGATTTCCTACGGAATCGGAATTTCTATTTTAAATTCTATTAAATCATCAAAACTACTCGCTTTAAGTTCTCCACCGTGTAACTTTACTATTTCCTTTGCAATTGAAAGCCCAAGGCCTGATCCGCCGCTGCTGCTTGCTCTTGAATTATCAAGTCGGAAGAACTGTTCAAATAATCTATCTAATTTTTCTTTTGGTATGGTGTCTCCTCTGTTTAAAACTCTGATAATAAGCACATCATTCACTTCTGCTATTATATCTATAACCGTGGATTCAAAACTATAATTTATAGCATTTCTAATCAGGTTGTCAAATACTCTCTGCATCTTGTTTATATCAATTCTTACAAATTCATCGCCTTTTAAACTAAGACTGATTTGTAAATCTTTATCCTTTAAAATAGGTTTAAATTCAAATATAACCTGCTCCAGCATAAGTTTTAAATTTACTTTGGATTTTTCTAAACTTAAGTTTGAAAGATTAAATCTGGTTATTTCAAAAAATTCATTTATAAGATCCTCCAGCCTTTCGGCCTTGTCTAATGCTATGCTCAAATACTTCTCTCTTAAAGCAGGAGAAATCTCACCCTCATCTCTAAGCAGACTTATATATCCTATAACAGACGTAAGGGGAGTTTTTAAATCGTGAGCCAAGTAAACTATAAGATCATTTTTCTTCTTTTCAGATTCTCTCGCTATTCTCTCATTTTTCTCCAAATTAAATTTTATATTATTTAAATTATTTTCTACATCCATTAATTCCGGAGAAAGATTTATTAATCCATCTTTAGATGAATAGATTTCTGTAGTAGCATTTATAATTTCTTCAAGATAAGAAAGAGTTTTATTCCAATAATATATAAATATTGCTATAAATTCAGCTAAATATATAAATACTATTATAGGAATCTTAAAGCTTCCTATAATATCATATAGGAAATACAGGGGCTCATTCCCATACCAAATATTTTGTCTTAGTAAAAATAAAGAAAATATCAAAATAAGACCTGTAACTATAAAAGAAATTATAATAGTTGTTATAAAACGTCTAAATATCTGCATGGATAATTTTCTTTTAAAGGTTTTCATTTTATTTTTCAATTCTGTATCCAACCCCCCATACAGTTTTGACAAACTTAGGTTTTTTATGCGGTTCTTTTAGTTTTTCTCTAAGTCTTCCTATATGTGCCATGACTGTATTATTATTATCCAAGTATTTTTCTCCCCAAACATTTTCAAATAGTTCTTCAGAAGAAACTACTTTTCCCATATTTTCACAAAGATAAAAAAGAATAGAAAATTCAATTGGAGTTAAGGCTAGTTTCTCTCCGTAGAGATAAACTTCATGTCTGTCTTTATTTATAGAAAGACCTCTTACTTCATATTCTCCGCTTGAATCTTCTGTCTCTGCATGATTGTATCTTTTATAGCGTCTGAGCTGAGTTTTAACTCTAGCCATAAGTTCAAGGGGGTTAAAAGGCTTAGTAATATAATCATCCGCTCCAATAGTAAGCCCCATGATCTTGTCCATATCTTCAACTTTAGCTGTAAGCATTATGACTGGAAAAAAGTGTTCCTTTCGAATTTCCTGACAAATCTTAAAACCATCAATTCCAGGGAGCATTACATCAAGAATTGCCATATCTAAACTTGTATTTTTAACGCAGTCTAAGGCATCATTCCCATTGTAAAATTTATATACATTGTAGCCGTCATTCTTTAAGTAGAGCTCTACTAAATCAGCTATTTCTTTTTCATCATCAACTATAAGTATATTCAAGACTATTCTCCTATCTTTTTCTTTAATTATGGCATAGAATTTAAAATAAAGAAACAATAAAGATGAAATGTAGGTAATTTGTAAGAATTAAGTAAGCTAAAATTAATATATATCGATCTTTTTTATAGTAATATAGAAGAAGAGAATCTTATAATTCTATATTAATTTAAAGGAGAAAAAAAATGAAAAAATTATTTAAATTTTTAAGTCTTACTATTGTTATTATAATTTTAATTTTATCAGCTGCTAAAGCATATGGAAATATTTTTAATTTAAATCAGGATACCTATACCAGTGAATATGTTTATGTATTAGACAGGACAAATAAAGATGAGCTAATAAAGAAGAATCACAAATCTAAGGCTTATCCTGCGTCCTTGACTAAGGTTATGACCGCTATAGTTGCTCTAGAGCACATAGATGATTTATCTGCAATTGCTCCTATAGATACAGAGAGTTACAAAAAAATGGTAAACAATAATTCTTCCATGGCAGGATTTTACTCAAAAGAAACTACCACTTATAGAGATTTACTCTATGGAACTATTCTAAGTTCTGGAGGAGAAGCGGCTAACTCCCTAGCAATTCATATCGGAGGAGATACAGATAGTTTTGTCAAACTTATGAATGCTAAGGCATCGGAAATTGGGCTAAAAGATACTCATTTTACAAACCCAGAAGGACTTCATGATAAAGATCAATATACTACAGCTTATGATATGGCAAAGCTTATAGATTATGCTCTTGATAATGGACATTTTTATGCTATATTTACTAAGGAAAGTTTCACTACATCATCTACTCAAGACCATCCAAACGGAATTCTTCTAAGGTCTACTGTTCTTTCAAAGCTTCATGGGATAGCTCAAAACAATTTTCAAATCCTAGGCGGAAAGTCAGGTACCACTTATGAGGCAGGTCAATGCTGGGCAACTTTAGCTGTAAAAGATAATAAAGAATACATCTCAGTAGTCATGGGAGCCGAATTAAGAAATATTAAAAATCCAGATAATAAACACATAGAAGACACAATCAAAGTTTATAATAAAATAAAAAAAGATTAGAAATTTTCTCTAATCTTTTTTTCTGTCTTGTTCTATTTATTCTATTTTTTCTGTTTTTAGTTTTTGGTTTTTTTCTATTTTGCTGATATAAACAAAATCAGCTTGCTGATACTTATATCAATTTATCCAAGGCTTGCTTTAAGTCAGCTATAATATCATCAGCACTCTCAAGCCCTACTGATATTCTAACTAATCCTTCAGCTATTCCACTTTCTGCTCGCTCTTCTTCAGTATAAGGTGAGTGAGTCATGCTTGCTGGGTGCTGGATTAGAGTCTCAGTATCTCCAAGGCTTACAGCTAGAGTACAAAGTTCAACTGTATTCATAAGTTTTCTTCCAGCTTCAAGTCCACCTTTTACTTCAAAAGCTATCATAGCTCCAGGAAGGTCCATTTGTCTTTGAGCTAGTTCGTATTGAGGGAAACTCTTAAGTCCTGGGTATCTTATATTCTCTACCACAGGGTGGGCTTCTAGGAACTCAGCAACTTTTTGTGCGTTGGAGCAGTGTCTATCCATCCTAAGGTCTAGAGTTTTCATTCCTCTATTTATTAGATATGCATCAAATGGGCTAAGACTTGCTCCAGTCATATCCTTAACTCCAACTAGTCTTACTTCATTTATATATTCTTGGTCTCCTACTACAAAGCCCGCTATAACATCTCCATGTCCATTAAGATATTTTGTAGCTGAGTGAACTACTATGTCAGCTCCTAGGTCTAATGGTCTTTGCAGATAAGGCGTACAGTAAGTATTATCCACTATAACTTTACAGCCTTCAGTCTCATGAGCAATTCTCGAAATAGCAGTGATATCTGAAATATTCATATTAGGATTGGCCGGAGACTCTAAGTAAACTATCTTTGTATTGTCTCTCATTGCCGCCCTTACATTTTCCGGATCTGTGGTATCTACAAAAGTAACTTCTACTCCAAACTTACTAATCCCGTGACTTAAAAATGCAAATGTACATCCGTAAAGAGTTTTAGCTGCAACTATATGATCACCTTGTTCTACCAAAACCCATATAGCAGAAGTAATAGCGCCTATACCTGAAGCTGTTGACATAGCTGCTTCTGCATTTTCAAGATTTGCAATCTTTCCTTCAACTCCAGTGTTTGTTGGATTTCCCAGTCTTGAATAAATATAGCCATCTTCTTCAAGAGCAAAACGATTTCCCCCTTGTTCTGCTGAGTCAAATATAAAAGTTGAAGTTTGATAAATTGGAGGAGCAAGTGCACCAAATTCATTCTTAATATATCCTGCATGAACTGCCCTCGTAGAAAAATCCATCTTGTTTAGTTTTTCATTATCCATTAATATAACCTCCTATATTTAGTTAAAGCTTATTACTGCTACTTGGCTTGTCATTCTTACTTTGACTCATTACTGCTACTTGGCTTGTCATTCCGACTTTGACTTATTACTGCTACTTGGCTTGTCATTCTGACTTTGACTTATTACTTCTACTTGACTTGTCATTCTTATTTCACTTATTACTGTTAATTAGCTTGTCATTCCGACCGTAGTGGAGGAATCTATTATTTGTTTTTGCCAATAAAGTCAAAACAAAGATCCTTCGACTTCGCTCAGGATGACAAACTTTCGACTTCACTCAGGATGACAAGCTTTTTCTAGATCTAATACTTCTTAACTGCTAATTGGTTTGTCATTCTTATTTTACTCGTTACTGTTAATTGGCTTGTCATTCCGACCTTAGTGGAGGAATCTATCATTTGTTTTTGCCAATACTTCTTTATTGCTCATACTTCATAGCTATTTCTTTTATTATCTTTGCAAAAGCTTGTCTATCTATCTCAAGGCCTACATCGGCATTTGGATACTGGTTAAATCTGGGGTTTTGGTTTGCTACTGTCATGCCGGTTGTAAACTCTCCCTGAAGCTCAATGTCTACTCTCAGAGCTTTTGTTTTTATTATCTCTGGATGACTTGCAGCTATAAGTGCTACGGGGTCGTGTAGGTAGCAGAACTCATCTCCTATGGAGTGGTGGAATTCTGTTATTTTATCTAGTAAATTTACTAAAACCCCAGCTACTTCATTGTCTAATTCTCTTAGTTCTTGGATTTCTTCCGGAAGTAAAATAGCCTTATGGGTTAGATCAAGTCCACTCATTGTTATAGGGATTCCTGAGTTAAACACTATACTTGCAGCTTCTGGGTCAACATATATATTAAACTCAGCAGAGCAGGTACAGTTTCCCCCGTTTAATACGCCTCCCATCAAAGATATTCTTTCAATCTTTTCAGCCAACTCAGGAAAACGTTTTAGTAACATGCCTACATTGGTCAATGGTCCCATTGTAATAAGAGTTAT
Source organism: Tissierella sp. (assembly GCF_029266915.1). Classification (GTDB taxonomy): domain Bacteria; phylum Bacillota; class Clostridia; order Tissierellales; family Tissierellaceae; genus Tissierella_A. The sequence continues at coordinate 19,928 of NZ_JARIEF010000008.1, forward strand.
CTTTTCTTGTGAAGCCTTTAATATTTCCGCCATTAAATCTATAGCATGCAGCTTGCTGATCCTACGATCAGTCTCTGGAAGCACTACCCCTTGTATCCCGTCACTTCCATGGACTTCAGGTGCCATAACCAGCTCACGCACCATAGGTCCGCCAAAGCCATATGCAACCGGCGCATCTATGCCTATTAAATCCAATAGTCTCAGCGCATTTCTTCCAACTATTTCAAGTGTCTGATTTCCACCGACTACTGTTACCCCTTTTATATCGATTTTTTCATTTCTCCCCGCTAGTATAAGTGCTACCGCATCATCAAGTCCCGGATCACAATCTATTATTACAGGTATTTTATTCATAAGCCCTCCATTAATCTATCCATCAATTTATGAATTTATCCTATTTTTAAATCTTCAATTCTATCTATAGTTTAACATATCTTTCTATGGTTTTGCACTCTTGTCTGTAAATTCATCTACTTCTTTTTTAGTAGGCAGAGAACTTTGTGCTCCAAATTTTTGTATAGAAAGAGCTGCTGTTTTTTGTCCAAGCTCTATTGCTTTTTCAATATCTTCATCTTGTATAAAAGATGATGCAAATCCTCCTATAAAACTATCTCCCGCCGCGGTTGTATCTAAAACTTCTACCTTAAAACTCTTAAAAAATTTATGCTGCCTCTTATTTATCCATAGTACTCCCCGGCTTCCAAGAGTTACTACTATCTCTTTTATTCCTTTATCAAGAAGCACCTGGCTGGCCTTTATAATCGAGCTTTCATCGCTGATCTCAACTCCAGACATTCTTTCTAGCTCATGTTCATTGGGAATGAGTATATCTATGTTTTCTATAAATTGATCATCTAAGTCTTTTGCAGGCGCTGGGTTTAGTATAGTTGTTTTTCCCTTTTCCTTAGCCAGTCTAAGTGATTCTTTTACTGTCTCAAGCGGTATTTCTAGTTGCATAACCACAAGGCTAGCCTCATCAAAAGCCTCTTCATTGCCATGTATATAATCCTCATCAACTTTAAAGTTGGCTCCAGGTATAACAACTATATTGTTGTTTCCATCTTTATCTACATTTATAACTGCTATGCCGGTTGAATCTTTAACCCTTTGGATTCTTTCGGTATCGACTCCCGAGTTCTTCATCGAAACCAACAAATTATCTCCAAATCCATCTTTACCGACTTTCCCCAAAAAAGTGACGTCTGCTCCAAGCTTTGCCATAGCCACTGCTTGATTTGCACCTTTCCCACCAGGAATTTCTTTCAGACTCTCTCCCAGTACCGTTTCCCCGGGCCTTGGGATCTCCTGAAGATTTACAACCAAATCCATATTCATACTTCCAATTACAAGGATATTTTTCAAGTAAGATTCTCCTTTTAAAAAATACCCCCTCTAAATAGATTAAAGGGAGTATTTAAATATTTATCTAATATTAAGCAAGTTCAAGAGCAATTTCCATCATACTTGTAAAGCTTTTTTCTCTCTCTTCTGCTGTAGTTTCCATCTTTTTAACAAGTGAATCTGATACAGTAAGGATTGTAAGCGCATTTACTCCTGCAGCTGCTGCATTGCAGTATAGGGCATAAGCTTCCATTTCTACTGCCAGGATTCCCATTTTTTCCCATTTTTCATATATATTAGGTGTATCATTATAGAAAACATCACTAGTTAATATATTTCCAACTTTTACATCTATTCCTTTTTCTTCTGAAACTTTTTTAGCTTTATATAAAAGATCCCATGAAGCTATTGCTGAGAATGTTCCAGGAAGATTGTATTGGTGAGCATAGCTTGCATTAGTGCTTGCTCCCATTCCAAGGATTATGTCATAAAGATTTAAGTCTTTATTATAAGCTCCGCATGAACCTATTCTTATAAGGTTTTTTACTCCAAAAGTATGGATCAATTCATAGGAATATATTCCGATAGAGGCTGTTCCCATACCAGTACCCATAACAGATATTTTTTTGCCTTTATAAGTTCCGGTGTATCCAAACATATTTCTGACCTCATTAAATCTTACAGGGTTTTCTAAATAAGTCTCAGCTATAAATTTAGCTCTAAGCGGATCTCCAGGAAGTAATATAGTTTCAGCTATATCTCCTTTTTTTGCATTAATATGTGGTGTACTCATTTTTATCCTCTCCTTAACAGTTTATATCTCTATTATAACATATGGCAGCTATGTTTTTATAGAAAAAAAGAATGAATTCTCTTATGAATTCATTCTTTAGTATTGATTATTTATTGGTTCTATCTTTTAAGGATTATTTTACTTTAGCATATTCAACTGTTTTAGTTTCATTATAAACTTCAGCATCAAATTCTCCTAGATCTTTAGATACTAGCATACCGATTAAAGCATCAATTGTTACGTTCATTATTGTACGTAATGCTCCTGCAAACCAGTCAATTCCTATAAGAATAGCTATACTTTCCATAGGAAGTCCTAGAGCTGCTGCAAAGAAAGTGTATACTACAATTGAACCTCCCGGAACAACTATAGTTCCCATAGTCATCATAGCTGCAAGTAAAACGCCTGTAAGCATTTGAATCAGTGTAAGGTCTGTACCTGTTGACTGTGCCATAAACATTATAGCTATAACATAACAAGCTACAGCCCCTGAGCTGTTCATTGTCATAGTAATCGGTCCTGTAAAATCAGCAACCTTACGGCTTACACCCAATTTTGTAACAGAATCTTCCATTTTAGTTGGAAGTGTAACTGCGCTTGAGGTAGTAGTAAGAGCCATTATAAACATTTTTGCAAATTTCTTGGGCATTTTTAAAGGATTAACTCCAACTCTCAGTGCGGTTATAGGGAAGTAAACTAAAAACATTATTATATCTGCAATAAGAAGGGCACCTAAAAACTTAATCATAGGTAATATTAAATCAAGTCCAGTAGTTCCTGCTACAGAACCAAGAAGAGCAAATATTCCTAGGGGAGCAAGTTTCATAATCATTTCTATGATCTGCATTATTACACCATTTATATCTTTTACTAAAACTAAAACATTATCTCTTTTAGTGATTTGTGCATACTTTCCAGCTGCTATACCAAATACAAGTGAAAATATAATAGTCTGAACTGTAGCCCCTTCACTCATAGCTCCAAATATATTTGTTGGAACAAAGTCAACAATTGTATCTATAATAGATACGGATCCTAATTGATTTGCGCCATTTGCTACTTCTCCAGCTACATTTATTCCTACTCCTGGCTTAATTAATAGGGCAAGTCCAAGACCTAGAAATGCTGATAGGGTTGTAAACATTATAATATATTTAAATGTATGAAAACTAAGTTTTCCAGCACCTGCACCTTCAATATTTCCGATAGCACTGATAATAGAAGTCATTATTAATATTATAATAGACATTTGAATAAGTCTAAGCCAAATCGTTCCTATAAATTGGATGTTTCCCATAGGCTTTCCTATAATAGCACCTAACACTATTGCAAGCACACTGGCTATTACTATTTGAGTGGTTAGTGAAAATCTACTCTTTTTTATTTCAGCCATTTTTTTCTACCTCCGTCTTTTAATTTAATTTACTAGCAATCCTACCAATAAAATCCCTCTCATTTTCACCTATACTTAATGTTTTGTATATATTCTAATGAAAAATGAGAGGAAATCTTATAAGATGTTATTCTGCAAATTTATTTTTATTGTCAAACTTGTTGTAGTGAATATCATCACTTACTAGATATTCATATATATCATCTACTATTTCAATTCCTTCACGGTCATAGTTTGCTTTTCTTTGAAGTGCTCTTTCACCAGGATAATTTACTTCAGTAAATCCTGGAGCTGGTTTTATATCTCCAAGTTCATCCATAGTTTGAGCTATCATTCTTTTAAAATTTTCAAGATCAGTAAATCTTGAAGGATCTATAACTATATGAAGCTGACCCAAATCACGTCCCTTTGATAAATTATCATACATACTGCTTACATGTTTGCCAAAAGGAAGTCCTAGTAGAACTCCTGATAGTATATCAACCATCATCATAAGTCCTGAACCCTTAGCTTCTGCAATTGGAAGAAGTCCATTTACCTCCATAGGATTTGTTGTAGGATTACCTTCTGCGTCTAAGGCCCATCCTTCAGGAATAGATTTTCCCTTAGATCTTGCATCAAGAACCTTACCCCAAGCCTGAACAGTCGTAGCCATATCAAATACTATACTTCTATCATCACTTGAAGGTGCTCCAAAAGCTATTGGGTTAGTTCCGTAATAGGCTTCACTTCCGCCATAAGGAACTGCCATAGGATCCGACTGGCAAACAGAAATTGCAACTAAATCTTTTTTTATTGCCATATCTACAAAGTATCCAAGGGAACCACTATGGCTCATCCTCTTCATTCCAACTACCGCTACTCCGTTTTCCTTAGCCATATCTATTGCTTCATTCATTGCATTTTTTGCTATTACAAAACCTACACCGTTATCTCCTTCATATACCCCGCTGCAAGGTCCAGTTTTCTTAAATTCAAATTTAGGATCAGCATTTATTCCACCCTTTGCTATTCTCTCAGAGTAATACTCAACTCTAACAGCTCCGTGGGAGTGGTAACCTCTTGAGTCAGAATAAGTTAAACAGTCAGCAACAACTTCTGAATGTTCCTCACTTAAACCAGCCTTATTTATTTTATTCTTTATAAGTTCGTGTAATTTTTCTTCTTTAACTTTCATAGTTTGCCTCCATAGTTTTCTATTAAAGTAGTTTCTTTAAATTTGTGCATCCCTGTTACAGTCTTTAGAATAAACATACATTAATGGTTCGTCTCTTCCTACTGCGTAAGCTGCTTGAGGTGAGTAAGCACCCATAAATAGGTAGTCACCTTTTTTAACTGGAATCCAGTTATTATCTAGATTGTACATTCCTTGACCAGAGAGGATATATGCTCCGTGCTCTTGGAAGTGTGTTTCAATATATCCATGACTTCCACCTGGTTGGAAAGAAAGTATATGAAAGTTCATGTCAAATCCCAAGTCTGTTGGAAGAAGATCTTTTACTCCAACGTCCTTCATTCCTTCATAATCCACAAATTCTATATCATTTGCATTTCCGCTTACAACTCTTGCTTCGTGTCCTTCTATAGCATCGTATCTTCTCTTATACAAGAAAAGTTTTACTGGAGTTTCTTCCTTGTTTTCAAAGTATAACTTTACTCCGCTTGGGCAAAATAGGTAGCCACCTTCATTTAAAGTAAACTCTTCCTCATCTGCTTTTGCCTTTAATTCGCCTTCTATAACATAAACAAATACTTCAACGCCTTCTTCTCCAAATCCTTGTCTGTTTCCGCCGTCTTTGTTTACATGAACTAAATAGTCTACAAAGCTTGCTCCAATTTTAGGGGATGAAAGTATTGTAACATCACAATTTTCAAAGCCTGGTATAACATTTTTAACAAGCCCGTCTGGTTCTATTAGTGCAAAGTTTCCTTTTTGTATTACTGACCTATTTGAAAGTATATCTTCTCTGTATCCCGTTACATTATTTAAATAACCCATTTTTATTCCTCCTATTATTTTACTTGTACGCTAACTCGTAAAGTGCTGATTGCAGTGCTAATATTCCTTCTGCTAAATCTTTTACCTCGGTGTTTTCTTCAGGATTATGGCTTATACCATTTATACTTGGAACAAATATCATCCCGGTTGCTACTCTTGGTGCAAATATTTGTGAATCATGTCCTGCTCCACTGTGCATTACCTTGTAGTTTAGATTATTGTCTTTAGATGCTTGTTCTATAATAGAAATTATTTCTCCGTCCATTGGAACTGGCGGTTCATCCATCCACATGTCGATTTCAATTTCTATTCCCATATCCTTACATATATCTCTCATATCGCTTTCAATTTCTTTTGTAAAGTCTTTTAAAATATCTCTATCAGTATGCCTGCAGTCTATAGTAAAAGCAGTTTCGCCAGGTACTACGTTTACAGTGTTAGGTTTTACGTCTACCTTACCAAAAGTTAATACTAGAGGATCTCCCTTTTTCTTAGCTTTTTCCAATGAAGATGTTACAATTCTCGCAAATGCCTCTATTGTATCTTTTCTATATTTCATAAGGGTAGTTCCTGCATGGTTTGCTTGTCCCTTTAACTTAACTCCGTATCTTCTTTGACCAACAATACTTGTAACAACTCCTACAGACTTATTTTCCATCTCTAGAAAGTTACCTTGTTCAATATGAATCTCTAAAAATGCCTTTAAGTCACCTTTTGGAGTATTATCTTTTCTAAAGTCAAAGCCGCTCCTTCTCATTTCATCAACAAACTTTTTACCGTCAATGTCCTTTGCATCTATTACATCTTCTTGATTGGCTAAGCCAAATATATTTTTACTTCCCCAAAATGCATAAGGAAATCTGCTTCCTTCTTCTTCTGCCATAGATATAAGTTCCAAACTTCTCTTTGGAGCGCCATGTTTTTGGATTAAATTTTTAATAGCAATCATTCCAGCAATAATTCCAAAAGCTCCGTCCAGCTTGCCACCGTTTGTAACCGTATCTATATGAGAGCCCGTTGCAATAACTTCATCAGGAAATTCAGTTCCTTTTATTCTTCCAAAAAGGTTTCCTATCTCATCAAAATTAGTTTCAAGACCTATTTCTTCGAGTTTTTCTTTTAAGGAATTTTGTGCTTCAAGCCATTCGTCAGTATATAAAGTCCTGCTGACTCCCCCTTTGGGATCTCTTCCAAAACTTGAAAGCCACTCTACAGTATTATTTATTTCTTTATAAAAATTGTCCATTTCATATCCTCCTCTTTTACTTCTGTTATATATTAATATAATCGTTTTCCCTTAACATTTCCTTATTCAAATAGTATATATATTAATTAACAATTGTCTACAATGAACAAATCAGCATTGTAAGTGTTGCCAATAAATTATATAATATACTTATAAAAGATTTATGAAAGGTGGAGATATCGCTGTGATAACCTTAAAGGATATATTAAATAATAAAAGATTTAATTATTTAAAATTAATCAATACAAATGCTGATTTAAACAGAGACGTAGCTACTATTGAGTCTACTGAGACTCCTGATATAGCTTCTTATCTAACTCCCAATGCATTTTTACTTACAACAGCTATGGTATATAAAGATAATCAAGAAGAACTCTCTAAGCTTATAGTTGATTTGAACAGATTGCCTACCGCAGCACTTGGGATAAAACTTGGAAGATTTGTCGACAAATTGGATCCAAAAGTAATAGAAACAGCAAACCGTTTAAAGTTTCCCCTTATCCAAATCCCGGCCGACACAACTCTTGGCAGTGTATTCAATCAGCTTCTTTCATATATCTGGAGTGTGCAAAATGAGGAACTTCTCTATTCTTTAAATATACAAAAAAGATTCTCTAACCTTATGATAAAAAATGCCTCTTTAAATATGCTCATTAAAAATCTTTCATATACACTGAAAAAAACAATAGCTCTTGTTGATCCCTTTGGTAATATTATAAATTCTACCAATCATAAAAAAAGTGGATATTCCAAGAAAATTCTTCGTGAATTAGTTGAAGAGTTATCCCATAAAAGTAACTCTAGCAATGTTATTGAAATAAAACTCAAAACAAAAGATGATAAAGAAAATATTGTCCACATATATCCAATCAACACTACAAACTACTATCCATATTATTTAATTGTATTTGATGCTAAAGATATGCCCTATCCAATGTCTATGATGGCCATAGAACAAGCCACACTTATACTTGCCTTTACACTCTATAAGAATCTCAGAGTAGCTTACAGCAATCTTACCAGTCAAGAGGAGTTCTTAAAAGAACTTATCAGCCCTAAGACTTATGAACGCTTAAATGAAGATCAACTTCTTTTTAAAGGTGAGAAATATGGATTAAAGCTAACTGACAAGTATTTGGTTATAAATGCATCTATAGAAGATAAAGATAAATTTATGAATGATATGCCTCTGATGGAAGATGGTTATATACTTATATATAATTGGCTAAAAGATAAACTCTCTCGTGATATACCGTCCTGCATCTTATTTCCGGACAGAGATAATTATAACTTTATAATCCTGGTCCAAGATTATCATATAAATCTCTTAGAGAGACTTTCTTCTTATAGGACTATACTTCAAAATACATTGGATCTAGATATATGCTTTTTTATGGGAAATCTTGTTCAAGATATAGCTTCCATAAAAGATTCATTTAATGAATCCATACAAGCTATTAAGTATGGTGAGATAAGAGATGGGATAGATTTTATAAGATACCACAAAAAACTTGAAACCTTTGAACTTTTAAACTTAATTCCTAAAAATCAGATGAGAAACTTTAATACAGACAACTTGAAGGTCCTACTAAACCCTGGTGATGAAACACTGGCAGATTTACGTGATACTCTTAAGGTCTTTTTAGATTTAAACTGTAATATAACAGAAACTGCTAAACACCTATTTATTCATAGAAACACTGTAAAATATAGAGTTCAAAGATGCAAAGAAATTCTTGGAGATGATATACTTGAACCTCGAAATACTCTAAAGCTTAGAATCAGCCTGGCTTATCTATTAAGAGATCTATAGTTTTTTATGAGCATATATTTCTCAATACACAAAATAAAGGTACATGAATTATAAAACTTCATGCACCTTTATCTATCCCCTAAACTAGAACTCTTATCTTTTAGCCACAACTTCTATCTCCACATCCGCTCCAAGAGGCAGCTCCAAAACAGCTACGCAGGTTCTTGCAGGGTAGGGCTCTGTAAACTTAGTTTTATATACTTCGTTCATAGCATCAAAATGTTTCATACCCGTAAGATAGACATTAACCTTTACTATGTTTTTCTCAGTTAGGCCCACTTCTTTTAAAACCCGGTCTATATTTTTAAAACATTCCTCTGTCTGTTCTTTTATATCTAGCTCCCTTCCCTCAAGTGTTAGGGAATTTTTAGCTGTTTGACCTGACAGATAAACAAATTCACCTGCATCAACCGCATGGGAATATGGTCCTGAACTCATAACATCTTTTCCTGTATAAACTTTTCTCATAATCTATCCTCCTAATGTTTTTACTAAATTAACGTCTGGCATTAGAACTTTAATTTACTTAATATTATCATATTTATAGATATAAATCTAAAAAAAGCCCTTGAAAATTAATTCAAGGGCTTAACTTATATTAAAAATCTGAGTAAAACAGTTGCAATAATCATCATAAAAGCTCCGCCTAGTCTTGATGAAATTTGTGCAAAGGGCATAAGTACCATTCTGTTGGCAGAAGATAAAACTGCAACATCTCCTGTACCGCCCATGTTTGCCATGCATAGTCCCCCAGTGATTGAAGCTTCAACTGGATAAAATCCAAGCATCTTTCCAACAAATCCCGCTCCTATTATAGCGCCTATTACAGTAGCTCCAACTAAGACTACATAGGTAGGTGATATAGCCGCAATTACATCAGCTAGGTCAGTGTATGCAACTCCTATTCCGATTAAGAGTGCAAGGGTTAGATTATTCATCATAAACTTAAACCATTGGGTTGCGCCTAGTTCATATTTCTCGGGTAAAAGTCCAAAAGCTTTAACTATAACTACTGTTATAATCATAAATGCATAGGCATGTACCTTAAAGAAGTATGATAAAATACTTCCAAATACAAAGAATGTTGTCGCTACTAACAATCCCATGCCCATAAGTTTATAATCTATAGCCTTTTCATCTTCACTCTCTACGGCCATTTCTTCTTGGGATACCAGTAGCTTTCCGTCACCTGAAAGTTTCTTATTACCCTTAGTTAACTTATCCAGTAGTCCAGCAAGTATTATAGCCATTGCATTTCCAAGGGCTACTGCCGGAACCATCTTATCAAATATACTGCCTGGATCTACATTTAAACTATCTCCAAAAATCTGAGACAAGGGAACTGCTCCAGCTCCCATTCCTCCACCCATTATAGGTAGGGAAATATAAAGTATAGCTTCTTTTGCGCCATAGCCCATAAGCATTCCTACAAGTCCTGTTAAAGCAAATGAAGCTACAACTCCCCCTGCTATAACCGGTAAATATCTAATAGATGCTTGAATAAGAAGTTTTCTGTTCATTCCCAGTATACTTCCCGTTATAAGGGCTGCTATATAGAAGTCTAAAAATGATTCACCCTTCATAAAGTTCTCAATAATTAGAGTAGCTGATTCTGGTATTAGACCATAAGTAGCTAATGCTGCGGAACCAAATATGATAACTATAGGTCCTCCTCCTAGATAGCTTCTAACTATAGGTAAGTTGTTGCCTATTTCATTAAGTATAGCTCCCATTACCATCATTATTGGAAGCGCACCCACCATGCCTGCAGGTAGTATTTCTAAATATGTAGCTGCTAATATTACAATAGTAATAATTAAAAACATTGGCCAAGATATTCCCATAATCTGATAGCCCTGATCTTCTTTAAGTTTTATTGTTTCTGCCATGAAAATTCCTCCTCTAAGTTTTATGGCTCATATCTTATATAAATAATAACATTTCTCAACTCATAAATAAGCCATTTACATAAGTATATAGCAGTTTCTCCAGGCAGAAAAGATTTAGATAGTATTATAAAGATTAAAAAAGTTAAAAAAACATTGTTAATTTTATAACTTTTAAATCTTTCTGTAGTAGTGCATAGGTCTTCCTATTGAACCATACTCTATCTCCCTTATTACATAATTTATTTCCTCCAAGTAGTCCATGTATCTTCTCACTGTTACCTTTGATACATCAAGGCCTGTGGATATATCTTCTGCACTTAGCTTTTTCACATCACTCTCGTCTAAGAAACTTATTATACTTCCTAGGGTATATTTATTTAAACCCTTTTCTAAATCCCGATCAGAACCTGACTTCTTAAGAATAATATTATCAATATCTATTTGACTTATGTCCTCTTTATTTATGAGTTCCTTTCTACTGATATACTTTTCCAGGGCTTGCTTCATTCTTTTATATTCAAATGGCTTGATCAAGTAGTCAACTGCACCGAGCTTTAAAGCTTCATCTATATCACTAGAATCTGCTGAAGCTGTAACCATTATTATGTCGCAATTATAGTTTTTTTCCCTTACCTTTCTAAGTATCGATAGGCCATCTCCCCTTGGAAGATATAAGTCTAGTATAATTAAGTCTACAGGGTTGTTTTTAATATACTTTAAAGTCTCTGTTTCATCTCGGCATACATCTTCAACTTTAAAGCCCTCTACACTTTCAATATACTTCTTATTTATTTTAGAAACCATCGGATCATCTTCTACTATTAAAACCCTAATCATTCTTATCCTCCTTTGGAATAACAACTTCCACCTTAGTACCTAGTCCCATCTCAGAATCTATACTTATAGATCCAGAAAGGATTGACAGCTTATTTTGAATAAGAGAAAGACCAAAACCTCTTTCATCTCCCTTTGTACTGTAGCTATTTTTAAATATCTTTTTAATCTCAGACTCTTCTATTCCACTGCCCTTATCCTCTACAACAATCTTAATAAAGTCTTTTTCTGTTTTAATTGTCAAGCTGACTTCCTTCGGCCTATCATCTATATTTATAGAGGCTTCAAATGAGTTTTCTATCAGATTACCTATTATAGTCACAAGTGAATAACTTAACTCTTTATCCTTTAATTGTTCTAAAGAAGATGAAGGCATTATCTTAAATTCTATCCCAAGTTCGTTTGCTCTATTAAATTTACCTAGTAGTAATGAAGTTATAATGGGGTCTTTTATCATTTTCAGGGTATAGTTTATCTTTTTTTCTTCCTTATTTTTGATTCCTATTATAAAGTCTTTTGCTTCCTCTATTTCGTCAATTTGTATAAGTCCAAGTATGATATGGAGCTTATTGGAAAACTCATGAGAGTTTGCCCTCAAGGCATTTACAATCTCATTGTAACCCGTGATCTCCTCCGCCATCTTTGTCAGCTCGGTCTTATCTCTAAAAGTAGCAACAACTCCTGTTATATCTTTATCTTCTTTTATAGGTACTATATTTCTAACTATGTTTACACCATTTAACTTTCCTTCGCCACCAATTATAGACTCTCCGCTTTCAAATACTTCAACCATATTGCTATTAGGGATTACTTCTGTTATTTTTTGACCCACAAGATCTTTGCTTTGAATTTTAAGTATCTGTATAGCCGAATCGTTTATAGTTACTATCTTCATATCCTTATCTATTGAGATAATTCCCTCTTGAATGGCCTCGAGCATACTGATTTTTTCGCGGTATATTCTGCTTATTTCAAAAGGTTCAAGACCGAGCAGACTCTTTTTTATATCATTTGCAAATACTAATGAACCTATTATTCCAAGGATAAGTCCCCCTATAGAATAGCTTATTATAGTTTTTAAAGCCTCATTTTTTATAAAGTTAAATTCCCTTATAAGCCTTCCAACTAAAACAAAGCCAACTTGGTCTCCCTTAGAATTATTAATAGGAGCAAAAGCCCTGATAGATTTACCAAGCGTTCCTATCTCCTCGGTTACATAGCTATCTCCTTTTTTTATTACCCTCTCTTCATCCCCGCCTACTATCTTTTCACCTATTCTAGCTTGATTGGGATGGGCAATCCTTATTCCTTTCATATCTCCTATTACTATAAAGTCAATATTCTTAGTTTTATCAAGCATATCTTTAGTATAGGCTTGTATAGTAGTTTTATCTCTTCCAGCTTCTATAATATCTCCAAAATGAGAATAGCTTCCTATATTTACCGCCAGGTTCATATTATTCTCCCTCACTGTTTGCCTAAGATTGTTTAATGTCCACTTAGAAAAAAGTAGGGATGTGAATATTATAGAAGCTATAATAATAAGTACTGTAAAAAAGACTATTTTTGTTTTTAAACTATATTTTTTTCTCTCCATCAGCTTCCTCCAAACTTTAATTTCCTAAAACATTATATAATATCTACCTCTACAAAACCATAGCTTTATCAAGGTGATTTATAAGTTTAAACTTTACTCCTAAAGTAAACTTCCTCCCATACTACACATGTTATCATAGATCTAGCAGATAAAATATAGTCAAAGACAATCATATAACGCCTCTTATAGCTAAATAAG
>NZ_JARIEF010000031.1 GCF_029266915.1 Tissierella sp.
GTGTATGCTGACAGACTACCAACTATATCCGATGAAATATTTAAAAATATTAGGGGTGAAAATACTCCTACGATTGCAATAGTAAGCTATGGAAATAGAGACTATGGAGATGCATTACTTGAATTAAAGCAAGGAATAGAAAAAGTAAATATGAAAACCATATCAGCTGCAGCAATAGTTGGACAACACTGTCTTAATAACAATATAGCAACAGGTAGGCCTGATAAAGAAGATAATCTGAAAATATTAGAATATGCAGCAAAAATTTCAGAAAAAATAAAAAGCATTTCAGACATAAATTCCTTAGAAGATTTATCTTTAAAGGGAGACTACCCTTATCAACCTTTAAAATCTCATCGTACACCTCAAGGTGATGAAAGATGTATACAATGTGGATTATGCGAAGAAAATTGTCCTGTAAATGCTATAAATAAAGAAGATTATAGAAAAACCGATAGTAATATATGTATCTTTTGTGGACGATGTATAGACATATGTCCTACAAATGCAAGAGATATCAAAGAAGAGTCATTCTTAGAGTTTATGAAGAAAATAGAGGAAGTTGCAAAAGAACGTAGAGAAATCGAAGTATTTATGGATTAGATATAAATGTAGAAGATTCAAGCGTGGATCTAATAGAATTATCCAGGAGAGTAGAACATCTTAAATATACTTAATCAATACATCTATCCTATTTATACCTATACCTATACTTAGTGAAGTGCTTATAGTCTTAAATATAGTTGAAGAAAAAGTATAGAGCACATTAGCTGCTATATACTTAACTCCTACTTCAAGAACAAATTTTATACTTGAGAAATCTATGATAGAGCAATTAATAAGTAAATAAAAATAATATTTATAAAGAAAAGTAGCCCTAGCATTACAGATACTAGGGCTACTTTTCAATGAAAACCCCTAATAAAATCAATATGGAATGCTTAAGAAATCAAGCTGTAACCATACAAGTTATTTATAGGATATAATAATTATAAGAATGACTTTATAATATGGGGGGAGTCAAGATGATTAAATTCACGATGAGTAATTTTGAAATAACAATACCAAAAGATATTAATAAACTAGAAAAACAAATTGAAACATTAAGAGATCAAATAAAGATCATGCGTAGACAAATTGAATTCTCAAGAGGCTCAGATGAAATGATAAGTGGAAAAAGAACTTTTATAGAAGTAAATTTGAGTATACATGAAGAGGCCTTGGAATGCTCAAAAAACGCTTATAACAATAGGTTAGTTATATGATTTTATTTATTTGAATTATATTTTATGTTTAACTCCCTAAATAAAACCATACAACCTAATCGCAAGCTTACTGGAGGATTTTTTTATTAAATTAATATGGCAGATAAAAAAATAGACCTAATAAATTTAGGTCTATTTTCTATAATCCTAATGAACTATAACAGGCATACCTGGATAAACTAAATCAAACATAGTTTTGGCATGATTAGGAGGAAGGTTTACACAACCATGTGAGCCACTTGTTTCATAGATATCTCCACCGAAATCCGTTCTCCAGTCAGCATCATGCAGACCCACATTTCCGTTAAAAGGCATCCAATACTTAACAGGTGAAGCATAGTTTTCTCCTACAAGAGTAGCATCTGTTTCCTTGTAGTTTAGAGGATAAACTCCAGTTGGGGTTTCAAATCCTTTAGAGGTATTACCGGTTACTGTTGGTGTTTTAACTTTTAGTTTGCCTTGTATATAAACATATACCATCTGTTCTTTTAAATCGATTTCAACATATGAATCGCCTATGTCGTCAGATTCTCTGATCAAGGAGCTAAATGAGTAAACTGGTTCTATTGTCTTATCTTCTCCGGCTTTAATATGATCAATAAGCTCATTTGCAGTTTTAGTTCTTTGGGTTACAAATCCATACGAACCACCATTTGTATCTATTGTTTTACCACTAGTAGTTTTAAATTTCCTGGCTCTTCCGTATGTATCATATTTCCTTGCGATACCCGCTACATATTCTTTTACCTTTTCAAAATCTATCTCAACTTCTTTTTCATCAACAAATATTAAATCCTTCAAAACCGATCGGTCTACAATTTCTTCCCTATCTCCAAAATCATATTTTAATTTTAAGTCTAAATATTGGTTGGCTTTTTCCTTGGCCTGGATTAATTCTTTATCGTCAGCAAAGATAGGAGGCTGTTCTATATACTCCTCTATATTTACTTTTTTAGCTCTTTTATCTATGCTTTCTTTAACTAGTTCAAAGAGTTCTTCCTTATTAATCTTAATTTCATAGCTATGAGGCTCTATTATAAATTTATTTTCTTGTTCAGAGTAAACAACCTTAGCATTTGCAAGTTTTTTATCTAATTCTTCAATCCCATCTATCATGGTTTTAACCTTATCTTTATCATAGTCCGATACTACCGGTGTTGTATACTTAGTGGGCTTAAAAACATCTACAATCCACTTCCAATTGTTTTGATCTTCAAATATTTCAGGCAGATCAGGACTGTCAATATATTTATAATCTATTTCTGATGATTTTATTTCTAAAAACTTTTCATTATCACTATTTATAGTAATTTTATCCCATGAATCTGATTTGCCAAGCTCCTTATCTGCCTTCTCTAAAGTCATCCCTCCGACATTGATATCATTAATATATACCCGGCTTGGGAATCTGTCTTTATAGAATAAACTACCGCTTAGATATATAACTAAAACTAGCAAAACAACAACTGCTACAACTTTTTTCAAAAAATCTCACTCCTTAATTAAACACACTTATCTCTATAGTAATAGTAAAATGTTAAATATACTTACTCCACAAGGGAAGAAAAAAATTTAACAACATTAACATTATAACTTATAATAGGAGTAAAGTTAAGTCTTAATAAATATTATTTTTGTATATTTACTATATTGATTTTTCAGATCATCAATATAATACTATTTACTTAAAACTATGTGGTAATTGTATCTGATAATTAATAAATTAACTGCGTAAAATAGCTATAGGATATTATATTTTCTATTTTTAATCCTATTTTTATGGTAATATAATTTTAAGATAATTAGACCAGGAGATGATAGATATGTTTGAAATTATAGAAATGAGTGAAGATGTAAAGAAATTGCTTGAAAATAGTAATAGAGGAAGGGTGCATTCAATTTATAAAAATACCATTAATATCTCTTTAGATGAAAGGTTGATCGCAATCCATCCCAACAACATTATTAAGTCTCCTATGTCTCTTAGAATGAAGAGCGGAGAGGTTGACCTAGAGAGCTTAGATTTAAAGATAGGAGACTCCGTTGAGATATACAGGGATCTTTTAAAGCTTGGAAAGTATATATTTGGTTTTAGAAATGCTGAAGAATGGAATCCGTCTTTGTGGCATATTGATATAGATTTTAAGGAAAAGAATGTTAAGCAATACCAATTTATTAAAAAGATGCTAGAGGCAAGCATTGACGAGGGTAACCTTAAGAAAATAGTTTTAAGTCTGATAGAAAATCAGCCCATAGAGATAAGGGAAGATGACTTCTTTTCAGTTAAGGTCTATTCAGCATTAGAAGGCTTTAAATTAGCGGTAGAAAAAAGAGATATAGATAAATCTCTGAACAGTTTATTTTCTATATTGGGGCTTGGAATAGGGCTTACTCCTTCAGGAGATGATTTTATAATGGGCCTGATGAGCGTTCTACTGGTTTCTAAAAGATCAAGTTCATTTATAGAAGAACTTTTATCAGCTATAAAAGAGCGCTTAAAGGAATCTTTAGACAAGACAACATTTTTAAGCAGTGAACTTTATTTTTATGCAGTAGAAGATAAATATAGCAGTATATTTTTAGATATATTTGATGGTATTAAAAAAGAAAATAAGGATAATTTATTTAAATCTATTCAGGTACTTTTAGCTATGGGACATTCCTCGGGTACAGATACGCTTTGCGGAATTGTATTTGCAATGAATCTAATAGATAAAGCAATAAAAAAATAAAGCTAAGGAATATTAGTTATAAGACCTAATTCGCCAAAAGCTTTATTTTTTATTTCTTATTATATTATTATTTATTTAAGATGAATCTACCAGGGAATTCTTTAGTAACTCCTTGATCTATATCATATACAACATTTCCTCTAACAATTGTTTTAGTGATTTGAGCTCCTATTTCTCTTCCCACATAGGCACTTAATTTATTTTTGTATTCCAGATCTTCAGTTTTTAATACATAAGGAGAATTTGGCTTTATAAATGCAAAGTCTGCATCTTTACCAACTGATATTCTACCTTTATTTTCTAATTCAAATCTGTCTGCTATGTTTGTAGCAGTTAAATCTACAAATTGTTTTAGTGACATACCTCTTTTTTGTACAGCTTCATCAAAGAATACATCATATGCATTTTGTAAGCCTGCAATTCCACCCCAAGCAGAAAAAGCTGGACCTTCTTTTAAATCTGGAGTACTAGGTGAATGATCTGACCCTATAAAGTCTATATCTCCATTAAATAGTAATTCCCATAGTCCTTCTTGGTTTTCCTTATCACGAATAGGTGGTGAACATTTTGCTGTGTTTCCGATCTTGTCTAAGTCATCCTTAGTAAAGGCAAAATAGTGAGTACATGATTCACAAGTTATATCCATTCCTTCTGCTTTAGCTTTAATAACCTCTTCAACACCTTCAGGACAACTTATGTGACAGATATGAAGTTTTACATCAGTTTGTTTAGCGATATATATTGCTCTTCTTATTGCCTCAACTTCAGTAAAAACTGGACGAGAGTCAACATAGTTTGCTAATGTGTTTGGACCATTTTCTTCATATATCTTACCTAATCTATCAGTTAATGCTGCGTTCTCACAATGAAGTAGTAATGGTTTACCAGTCTTAGCTATTCTTCTCATACCTTCATATAATGAATAGTCATCTACATTTTGCATATCATTCTCTAAGCTCCTGTCTCCAACAGTAGACATAAAAGCCTTATATCCTACTACACCATCATCAGACATATCTTGAAGATCATCTAAATTACTAGGCATAAGTGCTCCATAAACAGCAACGTCAACAGTCATCTTATTTTCAGCTGCATCAAACTTTATTTGTAGACTTTCTCTATCAGCTGTAACAGGTAGTTGATTTAATGGCATTTCAATAAAGGATGTAACCCCGCCTTTGGCAGCAGAATTAGTTCCAGTAACATATCCTTCCCATTGAGTTCTACCAGGTTCTGAGATATGAGTATGGGGATCGATCATACCAGGAGTAACTATTAGGCCATCCGCATTGATTGTTTTATCAGCGTCACCTAAGTTTTCTCCAATAGCTACAATTTTACCATTTTTTACTGCAATGTCAGTTTTAGTACTTCCTGCTTCTAAAACAACTTCACCGTTTTTTATAATTAAATCATATTTCATAATTTTTCCTCCTATTTTATATTGTTTATGTTAGATAGTTTTGTATTATTTATTTTAGATAATAAAGTATATAGCATAAATGATATTACAAAGCTAACAATCCAAGATATATTAGAAACAAATGCAAGTGATGGGATAAATTTGGCAGTTAAAGTTATCGCAACTGCAATCAATGTTGCTATAAATGCATTTGCATTTATTCCATTTGGATAAAGAGGCAGGGTAGTTTTTTCATATAACTCATCCAGGTTTAAAATTTGTTTCTCTACTAAAAAGTAATGGGCTAACATAACTCCGGCGATAGGACCCATTATTGCTCCTATAATATCAAGGAAAAGATAAATACTATCTGAGTTTTGCATTAGTTTCCAAGGCATTATAAGAAAGCTTATTATACTTGCTATTACAACACCCTTTTTGTAATCTATCTTATTTGGGAACATAGATGCAAGCTGATAACCTGCAGGGACTATATTTCCAGTTGCATTTGTTGAAATTGTAGTCATAAGCAAAACTAATATAGAAAATGAAATGGCAAATAAATTATCCCATTTACTTATTATATCCAGTACATTCCAAGTTTC